>NZJL01000003.1 GCA_002692165.1 Porticoccaceae bacterium | reverse complement strand
GACAAGAAACTATTCGGTGGATTCAACCGAGGAGAACTAAACATCTTTGCAGGTGGATCAGGCGCAGGTAAGAGTTTGTTCTTGCAGAATCTTGCAGTCAACTGGGCCACTGCTGGCTTGAACGTTTGTTACATATCTTGTGAATTGAGCGAACAGCTCACTGCTATGAGATTAGATGCTATGATGACTAACATTCCAACACGTAAAGTATTTCCTGAAATAGAAAACGTGGAGATGAAAGTAAAAATGTTGAAGAAGAAATCAGGAGACTTGCAAATAAAATACTTGCCAAGTGGTAGCACTGTTTTGGACATAAGAACTTATCTAAAAGAATTAGAACTAAAAAACAAAAAGAAAATAGACTGTATATTAATTGACTATTTGGATTTGATGATGCCAAAGAGCAAAAGAATATCACCAGCAGATTTGTTTATAAAAGACAAATATGTTTCTGAGGAATTGAGGAACCTGGTTGTGGAAAAACAATGTATACTGGCAACAGCATCACAGTTGAATAGGGCATCGGTAGAAGAGATAGAGTTTGATCACTCTCACATATCAGGTGGACTGTCGAAGATACAGACAGCAGACAACGTGATAGGTATATTCACGAGCAGGGCTATGAAGGAACGTGGCAGATATCAGATACAATTCATGAAAACTAGAAGTAGTAGTGGAGTGGGACAAAAAGTAGATTTAGAATTTGATGTAGATAGTTTAAGAATAAGAGACCTAAATGAGGAAGAAGCACAAAGTTATAATCAGCAAAGTAAAAATAAAATATACGATTCGTTAAAGCAAACATCAAAAGTATCCGGCAGTGACACACCTGAAGTTCCGGATCCACGGAAGGGTGATCCGTTAGGTAAAGTGAAGGGTACTGTCGAAGGTGGAAAACTGAGACAGTTGCTAAACGAATTACACTCAGACGAAGAACAGTAGTGAAAAAATGTATAGTTCAATACTGGATACAAGCAGACCAGTATAGCGAACCTGACTACAACGCACTCTTGAAGAAAAGCGAAGAGTTCGATGCAGACGAGTTTGCCGATCGCAGTGCTAGAAGTTTTGAAACATATGCAAACAAATACAATCACGACTTTGTAAGAGTCACAGAAAAGAAATTAAATTATAAACATCCTACATTCGAAAGATTTGACTTATGGCTAGATGATTCTTGGTGGGAAAAGTATGACGAAATTATGTACGTGGACAGTGATGTATTCGCCATGCCAGATGCACCAGATATATTTGCAGAGTATCCTGACCAAAATACGTTGAAGGTTTGCGAACATCCAGGATTCCAAAAAGCAGAAAGTGAGGCACAGATAAAACATATCTATCACGGTATACTAAAAGAATGCTTACTAGAACAAGTGAAGCGGTGCGGCTTCCAAGCCGGTGTTTTTATTGTTACTAAAAAAGCAAGAGACATAATGAAAAGGTACATTGCAAAATACAAAGAATTGAACGATCACGATGGGCACATCCTGTTATGGTCCACAATCAAAAGCGGTGTGCCAATAACACGAATGACCAGACTGTTCAATTATAAAAATGCTCACTTTGGAGGTAAACCGCCTGTGCATTTCTTTCATGCCGCGGGGCACAAAAAATCAACACAGTACCATAGCATAAATTCTTTTCTGGATAAAAATAAAGTTTAAATACTGGGTATGAAATTATCCGAATATTTAAATTGGTTAGATTCAAACCAATTCGACTATTACAGAGACACAGTAGAGTACGCTGATGTTTCACAAGAAGGTTTCGAACACAAAGGCAACGTTCGATTGCCCTCACTAGATTTCATAAAGAAGATCACCACACAACCAAGAGCTGACGGCAAGGACCTCGAAAATGTCTACACATATGGAAGACACCCGTTGTTGGACACGTGGGCAGACAAAACTTTTCCAGAGTTGAGGTACAAACAGACCTATGTGCAACTACAGAAACCAGGCGACAAAGTCGACCCGCATATTGACACACTGCATGGTCAGATCAAATCCTGGGTGCAACATGAACCCCACCTAGCAGACATGGAACACTCCATGAAGGATCCTAATCCTAAACTTAAGGCAAGGCGTTATTTCATAGGTGTGGAAGATCAAGTGGACGGACAAAATTTTACCATCAACGACGTGCAGTGGAAGTGGAAACAAGGTGATGTCATATCATTAAACGTGTGGCGTGGTGTGCACCACACAAAGAACAACAGCAACAGAGACAGATACATAATCAAAGTTACAGGACTTGAATCATGAAACTAGAAAACATATGGCAACAATTCACACAGAGGCAATTTGATTACTTGGGAAATATCATATATCGATCAAAGGCAAAATCTATTTGCGACATAGGTTGTTTTGCCGGAAGTGTTGGAAGAGCAGTGTGGAAAGCAATTAAAGTTTCTGACAAGGAATTATATTTGCTAGACAACTATGCATTTTTACCAGAAGCATTCAGACAACCTTTTTTAAAAGCAGTAAAAAAAACTGTTGGAGATAGTGATAGAATTCACACCATATTAGAAAGTAGCCATGTGTATAATTGGACACAGCACGACTTTGTTATTTTTTCTCAAGCAGACATTGACCATTTCCGACCAGACTATGAAAAATTAATTCAATCTAATGTAAAATGGGTAGCACTGGACTTATCATCAACAAACTGTCTACAAAGATTTTCTATTATATTAGATGGTATAAAAGACAAAAAAATTACACCACAATATTATGTCGATGGTATGATTATTTGTGGCGAACCTACTCCTTGCACACTAGCAACAGAATCTGGTGAGTTCCTGGGACATAAAATACGATATGTCAAAAAGAAAAAAGGTGCATACAACAAAGCAGTAGAAGACATAGTAAAAAATTTGTAATGACTAAATGTAATCGGCCAACGTTGGACGTAACAATATCACCTGACGGTAATTTTAGAATCTGTTGTTACGGTACTACGTTGGGAAACATCGAGGGACAAACCATACGAGAATTTTTCAACAGTGATGCAGTAAAAGAAATCAGCAATACTTTGCACAGTGGCACACGTCATTCTTACTGTTCTGCATGTTGGAACATCGAGGACCTAGGACATGATTCCTATAGATTAGTAAGTGAGCCTTACAAAAGCGAAGGAGGATTCCCTGCCATGCTTGATATAAAATTTAATAATATTTGCAATCTTGCTTGTAAAATGTGTGACCCTGTGTCGTCAAGCAAACTTGCCACAGAATGGAAACAACTGGGGTGGACAGATCAAAACACACCTTACCTAGACACAAATTCAAAAACAATATTGCCAGATTGGCAAAATACAAATTATCAGACTAACAAAATTAACAAGATATGGGATGAAATTATAGACAATATAAAATTTGTAAAAAGAATAAAGTTTACAGGCGGCGAACCATTTATGACCAAAGAAATATTGCAATTTCTTAAACGTATTCCTGTTGAAGACAGGAAACATATAGACCTTAAATGGACCACGAACGGTACACAAGACTTGAGTAATTGGGAATCTACTCTTCTAACTTTTAAAGCAAATAGCATAGGAATAAGTTGCGATGGCGAGCAGGACACATACAACTACATAAGATATCCTAGTACTTGGACAGAATGGCTAGAAAGTTCAAAAAAAATAATGGACAAATATCAATCACATATAAATTTTACAGTCACAGTTTTTAATATCTTCAATTTAAAAAAATTTGTTTCCTGGGCACAATCAAACGGTTATTTGAACAAACTTAGATTTGCTTATGAAAATATTCCTCTGGTATATGCTCCAATGGTACTGCCTAGATACCTACGTGTAAGAGCGGTAGAAGACATAATGTATGCAATAAAGAACATGGACAAGTCAGAAGTACGAACTCAACTACGTGCTATAGCAGACCACTTGCACAGTATCAACGATGATGTACACAACAAACACTGGCATCATTTTCTCAAGATCACACACCAACAAGACAAGCACAGGGATATGAGCATAACAAACATATGGCCCGATGTGCCAGAAGTGCGAGAGCGTAAATTACCAAATACAGCGTAAGTTAAGAAATAACGCGAAGCGTTAAAAAGCGTAAAGCAGGCCTGACCTGAACGATAATTACCTTTATAAATGGGAGTAACACAATGGGCATTCACTACGACTACAAGAGCACCAGGGGTGCTAAGAAGATGCAGAAGCAACAGGAACGTGAGGAGCGAAGGCGTAAGAGGAAGCAGACAACAGTTGCCAAGCAAGACGGGTACACTGTGCCAGAAGACGTTGTGCTGACTCTGGACATGATCACGGATCCCAACAAATGAAGATAAATCAGAGACTGTTCGATCACTATGGCATAGACACGGGCAAAGACCTAAAGATGAAGGCAAGATGCCCTAAGCCATTCGACACATTGCTGATTGACAAACAAGGCTCATGTTACGCTTGTGAATGTCAGTCATGGTTGCCACAGAGCATAGGAAACCTGCAGGTGATGGAACTCGATGATATACTGAAGTCAAAAATGCGCAGAGAGATGCAGTCATCCATAGATGATGGCACATATCGATACTGCAATGACAAGATATGCTCTTACCTTTTGAGCCCAAAGTTCGAAGAACTAAAAGGCAACATCACCAACAGTGTGCGACATCTGAGGTTGGCCATAGACGACAGTTGCAACCTGCGTTGTCCGAGCTGTCGCAAGAGCATGATATTCCACAAGGATGGATCCGCGTACCGACTGGGCATTAGACTGGCTGACAAGATCAACGACTGGCTGTACAGGTACCAACACCCGATGCAGGTGCACATAGGATCCGACGGTGATCCATTTGCATCACACGTGTACAGGCACTTCATGGAGCAGACACCAGAGCGGGACAACATTGAGTATTCAATACTGACCAACGGACTGATGTTCAAGGAGTTCCACAGCAGGGTGCCCAACATCATCAAGAATCTCAAGGAACTGGGAGTCAGCATAGACGGGGCGACAGAAAAAACCTACGAAAAACTGAGGCTCGGAGGCAAGTGGGAAAAGATACTGGAGGGGCTGGAATGCATGGCGGAACAGAAACGCAAACACGGATTCAGATTCATCTTGCACTACGTGGTGCAGAAGGACAACTTCCATGAGATGCAGGAGATAATTGACCTGGGTGAGCGGTACAACGCTGATCGGGTGTGGCTCAACAAGATAGAAGACTGGGGCACGATGGACGACTTCCAGTCACAATCGATATGGCACAACGACGACTACAAAAGAGAATTAGATAAAGTAAAACAACGAATGCGACAGCGAGGTGATCGATTCATAGAATGCCCAACATTATTGAAATGAAACCGTACCATCAATTGGAATGTGACACGTTGCCACAGATACAGCGGCAAGTCATGGAATGGATAAAAAACAACCGGGTAGATCTGTTGTCCAGTGAGTCTTTGTGGAACAAGGTGAACACCCTGGAGTTGGTACGTGCTACCCCAACACTGATCGACTACTGTAACAAACTAGGTCTCAAACTACGTGAAGTAGCGTTGACTGTCATAAACCAAAGAAACAACGCTGGGCTACACATAGATGAGTTGCCGGTAACTGCCAAGATGAATATCCCTATACACAACACCATGGATAGCTACAATAGATGGTATCGAATACCCAAGGAGATGTTTGATTCGGTAGGTGCCACCGAAAACGAATTCGGGAAGAAGTATTACTCCTTCACAGACGTAGATTATGAAAAACTAGAAATGGTGGGAGAACTGGAACTCCTGAGTCCGGTGATCTTCAACAGTCAGATAGCACACAACATCATCCTGGGTGACAAATGTCAACTTCCGAGGGTGGTAATGGCATGCACATTTTTTAACGAACCTATACATTACCTACAAGACTAGGGTCGTTGTAGATTTTCAATATCTCTGTGAGGTTTTCTTTATGAATACTTTTTGGAGCACAGGTACCACAGGTGCAGGTTTTTTGAGCACAAATTAACGTGGGCAGTTGTGGTTTTTCTGCTAGGCTTTTGATGTAATCCCCCATTGTGTGTAAATTTGCAATGGGACCGGTCTTACCATCGAGACGTACTTTACAGTCCTTGTTAGTGTAATACAAGCCAGTGGATGTGTTTCCATGTAAGAAAAATTGATTTGCTGAGCAATGCCATCCCAAGAAACCGTTGGGTCCTCGCGGAACAATAAATTGATGTTGCTTGATGTTCCTGTCGAAACACATCCTCCGTCCCCCACAACAACCCCTACCTTGAACTTCGGCCGTTACTGAGACATCCCAGTGGGCGAGTTCTTTGGAATCTATGAAGTCTTCCAAATCCTTGAGGTGTTCTTTTTTGTACACCCCTAGTGGTCCATCAAGCATCTTTGGTCGGGCATTTATTCCTTGTTTTTTTGCCCAGTGTAGAAAACTTACGCAGTCTTTCCAATAGTCCTTTGACGGATACATGCACACAATAACATCGTGCTCCTTCCCTATGGAATTGAGATATTTCAAGTTCCGCTTGAACATGTTTTTCAATTTCGTTGGACCCGTGCTGTGGTAACTCATTGTGAATCCTTCCACATGCTGACACAACACCTCCCACTTTTTTTCTGTGGCAGTGCCGTTTGTGGTCATTCTACGTTTCAATCTCCAATTATTTTTGTAAGGCTGATAAAGTTCAGAAGTTTTTTTGATCAATTTTACGATATCCGGATGGTGTATGCTCTCACCTCCATAGATGTTCATGATGGCATCCTTGAATACTAATTTCTTTTTTGCAAGTACTAGATCACAATAAGCGTACATCTGTGAAACCATTTTGACACACTTGTCATAGTCAGGGTGCGGTTTAGAATTGTCATGGCCACTTGGACCTATACCACAATACGCACAATCATAGTTGCACTTCAGTGTAACCAACCAATCGATCAAGAATGTCATTTTGCTCCTAGGATGATAGGCCGGTTCTATGGTGTGAGTATTCATCGAGCAAGTATTTAAGTAGAAAAAAAAATAGGAAAAATATATTCATTAAATACGCCTGTAATGGAAATTGCTATCACAGGTCATAAAAGAGGCATCGGTCGGGAGTTGACTGAACAACTTAAAGACATGGGACACTCGATAGTGGGCATATCAAGAAGCGACGGTGAAAACATAAGAAGGATCGCTCACACGGCAAGCCTAATCGAGCCGTGCGACCTATTCATAAACAATGCCATAAGCCTGTACGCCCAGACTGAGTTGTTGTTTGAGGTGTGGCACAGATGGGCCGATTCAAAAAGTCAAC
The DNA here is from genome assembly GCA_002692165.1 of Porticoccaceae bacterium. Classification (GTDB taxonomy): domain Bacteria; phylum Pseudomonadota; class Gammaproteobacteria; order Pseudomonadales; family Porticoccaceae; genus TMED48. Next base: position 2,863 of record NZJL01000003.1, on the reverse strand, counting down.
ATGAAATTTGGAACATATCCACCAAGTTGTGTGAGTCTAACAATGATGTGTATATAAGAGGACTCACTAGGAGAGAGTCTATGGAGTATAGGAATCGGAAGATGAGTCTCGAGCTGGCTCACGAACAGTTGAACGCACAACCAAGTAATACAAAAATGGTTTTGATTCGTCCGGGCAATGTTAAGACTCAAAGTTTCAGCCACCCCGATGGTGTGACTGCTCGTGAATATGTGAAAAATCTTCTGATTGATTTAAAAGCATGTTAAAGAAACACTGGATGTCACTGTTTACAACCGATTGTAAAATAATTAAGATTAAACACGACTGGATATATCCAATATTTAAAAATGCTTATACCAGTCTGATACTAATGAGAGAAGATGAAAAAATTAACAATGATGTAAGCAAAGTTGATAACATCATCGTGTATATAAGAAATCAGCGACAAAGATTTGTGTCAGGGGTGGGAGAAGTTTTGTACAATAATCCAGATGTAGATAAAGATAAACTACTAGCAGATATCATGGAATCAAGGATGCTGGACAGACACTTCTGTCCCCAGTCCGTGTGGCTCTTGCACCTTTACAGATTTTATAAGGGTCCTATCACACTGAAAGATATTTCCCAAGTAGCACACCACACTCCCGCCAAACTGAATACGAACATGTACTCATACCTCAAATTAGAAGCGCCTGACTCATATGTCTCACCTGATGAACCATTAAAAAAATATATCGATAAGAAAATAAATCTTGCAGAAATAGTTCCGGAGCTGTTACATGTATTGTCCTAGACTGAAACACTTTGTAAGGCTTAACCAAGATGGTTCTATAGGCAAGTGTGGACACATGATAAATGCAGTAGGATTCAAAACATTCGACGAACTAGACAAAAGCAAATGGCTAAATGACCTCGAGGACACTATGGCAAAGGACGAGTGGCCGGAGGAGTGTGTGCGTTGTAAACAAACAGAAGAAATAAACGGAGAAAGTGTAAGGACCAAAAGCATAGACAGACATAAAATATTACATCCACGTAAGGATGATTACCTTGTTGTTGGGGGTGTGTTGGACAACATATGTAACAGTGCTTGTCAGTCTTGTAACGCGGGCCTGAGCACTAAGATAGGTAGTCTGCAGTCAAAGAAATACACACGTGTGAACAACTACGAAACTTTTTGGAAACTACCACAGAACAGGATACTGGAAGTAGATGTCAACGGAGGCGAACCCACCGCAAGTAAGAATTACAAAAAAATTTTAGCCAACCTTCCTGTTAACACAAAAATAGTAAGAATGAACACCAATGGTTCAAGAATGATCAATGAACTTGAGGGCATACTTAGAAACAGAACAATGGTCATAGTAACTTTGAGCTTTGATGGTACCGGTGACGTGCATGACTATGTGCGTTGGCCAATTAAATGGAAGAACTACATTAAAAGTGTTGCCGCATATAAAAATTTGCAAAAGCAATACCCCTTGTTGAAATTAAACTGTTGGACAACTGTAAGCAGTTTGAACGTTGAGAACTTACCCGGCATATTAGATTTTGTAACAGAACAAGGGTTGGATCACAACTGGGCGTTTTTAAATGATCCTGATGCCTTGAAGGTAAAGTATAAAAATAAGTTTACTGTGAGTGCTAAAAAAAAATTAAGTAAGTCTTCCTACAGTGTTTGTAGAGATATAGCAAAAAAGATAGCAGTCGATCAAGACAACAGCAAACTGCTTGAATACTTTATCAAGAGACAGGATACGTTGCGTAGTATATCTATAGATGATTATTTCAACTTCTGACCAAATTTCTGCAGGAATAGATCAGCGAAACGCTTGTGGTGTTCCGTGCCAAAGTGTATACCATCCGCGGCTCGACTCGGCTTAGAGTGTAGATCACGTGCGGTGAACTTGTCCCAGTATGGCCAGCAGTTGCGCAGTGTGTAATCCTCCATCAGTGCAGGGGAGTTCCCCTCGGTGCGGAAATCGTGATAGTGATCTGAGAAACAGTGGAAGGTTTTACATTGATTCTTCTCGGCATACTTCTCCAGGAAGAACACACTCTTGAGAAAGTTGTTCAAGTCGGTCTTGTGATTTTCATATCGGAGGGTCTCATGTGTGCCCAGCAAGTTTTTTGTGTATGACTCTAATCTTTCCCTCCTGCTCATCTCTGGCCACATCACGATTATAATAGAAGGATGGAGCACTTTCTCACAAGAATATAATATTCTAACCACTGCCTCTGGACTGGCACCAGGCTGACCCAAGTTCCAGTATCTCAATCGATTGGTGTTGTGTTGGCTCACCTGGTGTGCCCAGGTCTCGTGTTCTTCTAATCCCACACCCCAGACATGACTGCAACCCAGTATGACAACATTCTTCTTGCCATCCGGCATTGGATCCCACTTGGGACAGCGGAATGGATACTGTTTGAAAGTGTTTAGGTCGTTGTCGGAATAAGGCCCGTACTTCATGTGCTTCCCCTTGACAGACTCATCTGTTGCCGTATCCTCATGTTGAGGTACAGTTCCATAAATCCCATCCTGGTCTTCCTGCCCCAGATGTTAGGATACTTCAGTTTGCCTATCATTAGATATTTTTCTTCACCATAGCAATCAAGTATATTGGTCTTTTTGCGATGCACGAATTTCAATGCTTTGTTTTCTGCTAGATATTCTATCAACGGTGACTCTTTTCTCAACAGATGTTTTGCCACGTATGGTGGTATCTGTTCTTGTTTTTCTTTTAACTTGACTGAGTAGAATCTTTTCACACAATTAATTATGTGCTGTTTGGCGTGCCCGGAAGGATTCGAACCTCCGACCCCAAGTTTAGGAAACTCGTATTCTATCCAACTGAACTACGGG
>NZJL01000002.1 GCA_002692165.1 Porticoccaceae bacterium | reverse complement strand
TAGATGAGGAATACCGTCATATACTGAAAGTTCCAGCATTTTTGGATCAATTAATATCAGTTTTACATACTCTGACGAGGATTTAAAAAGCAAGCTTAAAAGCATTGCATTTATTCCAACTGACTTGCCTGAGCCTGTGGTTCCGGCAACAAGCAAATGGGGCATTCGAGCCAGGTCAACTACGACTGGAATTCCTGATATATCATGTCCTAGTGCTAGCGTTAAAGGAGATGAAGCTCGGTCATAAGAATCACTAGAAAGTACTTCGCTAAGTCTTACCATTTTTCTTTGTTCATTGGGGATCTCTATGCCAACAACAGACTTTCCTGAAATCACCTCTACTACTCTCACACTTATAACCGCCATAGAGCGAGCCAAATCTTTTGCTAAAGCCGTAATCCGGCTGACTTTAACTCCTGCTGCAAGCTGAATTTCAAAACGCGTGACGACCGGACCCGGGAGAACTTCTACAACGTTCACACTAATACCAAAATCTTGAAGTTTATGCTCCAGCAAGCGAGACAAATGCTCCAGAGATTTTGTGGAATAGCCGATTCCCTCATCGATTCTGGAAGAATCCAGCAAATTTAAAGCTGGCAGAGAGTCTTTCAGATCACCATTTTCGAATAATAATTGTTGTTTTTCCCTTTCAAAACGACCACTTTTAATTTCTTCACCAATGGGAACCGCTATGATTGGGGCGATTCTCTTGGCTTGTTCTGCTTGCTCATTAGATAATTTGGACTTTCTCTCGTTAACAATTTTTTTGGACAAAGATAAATCTTTCCTCTCGGCTAACTTGAGCAGGATCTTCTGATTCACAGTTTTATAGTAGTAAATTATTTTGTGGCGTAACTCATTTCCAATTCGAAACCAGGAAATGTCTGCGAAGACACTTGCACCGAATAAAAGTATTGCAATCAAAATAAGACTGCTTCCGATTTGGCTAAATGCTGATAAGAAGGCGTTTCCAACTGTGAAGCCCAATAGCCCGCCCGCATATTGAAAGTATATGTCTTCACTTTTAATATGGATATGCGTCAAAGCCGTTGTGCTTGCCATAATTAGGATAAATCCAACTATCGTCAGGATAAATCCTTCGAGATCAAAGTGTCTATCAGACGATCGAAAGTATCGACTCAGCTTTTCAAATGCTCGCAATGTCAATGCGGCAGGGAAAACATATGCCATGAAGCCAAAAGCATAGTAAAAGAAATCCGCAAGCATAGAACCTACGGGCCCAATTTTATTTTTTACGGCTTCTCCTGTGCCCGATGTTGACCATCCCGGATCGTCTGGTGAGTATGTTATCAAAGCGATAAAAATTATCACACACACCAATATCAGACCTATTAAAGCGCCCTCTGCTGATAATCTTGCTACCCTTGTGTTTGTGCTCAGTGTTGGATCCATAATCTATGTATCATTGTTTGCGTAATGTGCTGATACCAATAATTGTAGCTTATTATTTGTCAAACGCCCTCATTGCTAATTAATTCATATCCCTATTAAATGATAATAAGAAACTTATGGGAGTGAGTAACCTATGCCTATATCATATGCCTTTTAATATTTAAATTTTAGACATTTCAATTAATTTGCGATAGAGGTAATAAATGAGCGAAACCGAACATCACCCTCTAATAATCCTGGGATCAGGTCCCGCTGGTTGGACTGCTGCCGTTTACGCTGCGCGAGCAAATCTTAAACCGACTTTAATCACAGGTATTGAGCAGGGAGGACAACTCGCTACTACTACCGACGTGGACAACTGGCCCGGCGATAGTGATGGTGTTCAAGGCCCGGACCTAATGATTCGCATGCAAAAGCATGCTGAGCGTTTTAACACTAATACTATACACGACCACATTGAAAAGATTTGTCTTGATAAGCCGCCTTTTTTGCTTCGCGGGTCCGGAGCATACACTTGTGATGCTTTAATCATTGCGACCGGAGCCTCTGCGCAGTATTTGGGTTTATCGTCCGAACAAAAATATCTTGGAAAAGGAGTTTCAGCGTGCGCAACATGTGATGGTTTTTTTTATAAAAACAAAAAAGTCGTAGTTGTCGGAGGTGGTAATACTGCGGTAGAGGAAGCGCTTTATCTATCGAAGATTTGCTCACAAGTGGTTTTGATTCACCGCAGAGACAAGTTAAGAGCTGAGAAAATGTTGCAAGACAAATTATTTGAAAAACACCGGGCCGGTAAGATAACCATACTGTGGAGCCATACTCTTAAAGAAATACTGGGAGATGATGCTGGTGTTACTGGTGTGCGGGTGACTGAGATTAAAACCAACGCTGAAAAAGATATCGCTGTTGCGGGCGCTTTTATAGCGGTTGGCCATAAACCAAACACCGAATTATTTGCTAAGCAATTAGCTATGCGTAATGGCTACATCACAGTCAATGGGGGATCTGAGGGGAATCTGACTCAGACGAGCATTTCAGGAGTGTTTGCAGCCGGAGACGTAATGGATAGCGTGTATCGGCAAGCAATCACTTCCGCTGGAAGTGGTTGCATGGCGGCTCTCGATGCAGAACGTTATCTAGACACATAGTTTCATGCCTATAAGTTATTTAGACCCGATAAATCCAGTATTTCCTGACCCTAAAAGTGCAAGCTTCCCTCTAGATGGACTGCTTGCCGTAGGCGGAAACCTTCAGCCAAAGACATTAATAAGCGCATACAGACAAGGCATCTTTCCATGGTACAACGAAGACGATCCGTTACTTTGGTGGAGCCCGCCAATAAGATGCGTGTTGCACCCACAAAATATCCATATTTCTCGCAGTCTTAAAAGGGATATTAGAAAAAACCAGTTTTCAATAACTTCCGACTTGGTTTTTAATAAAGTAGTTCGGGGATGCAGCGAAGATAGAAATCGAAAAATTAAAGGGAGTTGGATTACTCTGGATATGGAGAAAGCATATTGCAAGCTTCACACTGCTGGTGCGGCGCATTCTGTCGAGGTTTGGTTGAATGACGAATTAATAGGAGGTCTATATGGTGTTGCTATCGGGGGAATCTTTTGTGGGGAATCGATGTTCAGCAGCGTCTCAAATGCTTCTAAAGTTGCATTAATCGCCCTTTGTGAAGGATTGAAAACCGCCGGTTTTAGTATAATTGATTGCCAATTGGTGACTCCACATTTGGAGAGTTTAGGAGCAACATCAATATCGCGAGCAAGTTTCCTAGACACCCTGTATATTCAAAGAAACCGAAGTATTGATTGGCCTGACTTTAACGTCAGTGATATTTGCAAAAAGATACACGAAGGGGCTTCTCGCTCTTATCGATAGATTCCAGTTTTTTAAACAAACCTCACGTGTCTTGACATTCGTTGTTGGCGAATAGAAGTAATTTTATTATTTCTATTGCAGAATGTTGATCTTATACTGTAAATAAATGTTTCTGATATTGATACAGCTGCTATATGTTGTTTCCGATAAAGAAATAGTTTGAGCACAATTGATCCTTTTGCTAAAAGAGTGATTATCAGGCACACTGGCGCACAGTTAAATTAATGGATAAGATAACAGATCAATGGCAAAAGAAGAAAATATTGAATTAGATGGAGAAGTGGTAGATACACTTCCAAATACTACATTTAAGGTTAAGCTGGAGAACGGGCATATAATAATCGCTCATATCTCTGGGAAAATGCGGAAGCACTATATTCGCATCCTGACAGGCGACAAGGTCAAGGTTGAAATGACGCCATACGATCTGACTAAAGGGAGAATCACTTACAGAGAACGTTAATATAGTATTAATGCATTATTATGAGCTGGTCACACTGCCAACCAAATGCATTTAGCTGCCAGGATCGTCTGCCGCGACAGCGGTTTTAACTGTTTTGTTGGCCGATTGGCACTTTATAGAAAGCGAGCTGCCCTCAACTGATACTGAGGCAATACCGCCATTCTTCGCGAGTGAACCAAACAGCACTTCCTCCGCTAGCGGTTTCTTGATGTGTTCTTGAATCAAGCGATCCATCGGTCTTGCACCCATCTTAGCGTCATAACCATGTTTCGCAAGCCATGATCGCGCTCCCTTGTCTACCTTAAGGAATACATGTTTTTCATCAAGTTGGAGCTGTAATTGCACTAAGAATTTATCTATTACGGTCTTGATAACTTTGGTAGTGAGGGCACCAAACTGGACGATGTCATCAAGCCGATTGCGAAACTCAGGAGTAAACATCTTCTTTATCGTTTCTATACCATCGGAGCTATGATCTTGGGTCGAAAATCCAATGGACGAGCGGCTCATCAATTCCGCCCCGGCATTAGTAGTCATTATTATAATAATATTTTTAAAATCAGCTTTTCTTCCATCATTGTCGGTTAGCGTTCCATGATCCATTACCTGCAAAAGTAAATTAAACACATCAGGATGGGCTTTTTCCATCTCATCCAGCAGAAGGACTGAGTGTGGTTGCTTGTTGATGGCTTCGGTCAGCAGACCCCCCTTATCGTAACCGATATATCCAGGCGGAGCTCCAATCAAGCGGGACACTGTGTGACGTTCCATGTACTCGGACATATCAAACCGGATAAGCTCAACGCCTAAAATTTTTGCCAGTTGTTTGCTGAGTTCAGTTTTACCTACACCGGTTGGGCCCGAAAATAGGTAGCTTCCAATCGGTTTATTATCGTCACGCAAACCTGCTCTGGCAAGTTTTATAGCCGTAGACAACCTATCTATCGCATGATCTTGGCCAAAAACTGCCATCTTAAGTTTTCCAGCTAAACCCTTTAGTTGCTTTCTATCAGAGCTTGAAACACTTTTCGGGGGAATTCGAGCGATTTTTGAAACAATTTTTTCTATGTCAGAAACGCTCACAGTTTTCTTACGTTTGTCTTCAGTTTGAAGTCGCTGAAACGCTCCTGCCTCGTCAATGATATCGATTGCTTTGTCAGGCAAAAATCTGTCGTTTATATATTTACTCGATAGCTCAGCTGCGCTTCGCAGGGAAGCATCGCTATAACGCAAAGAATGGTAGCTTTCGAAGCGTGATTTAAGCCCTTTTAAAATCTTGTGTGCCTCTTCAACGGTCGGCTCAGGAACATCGATCTTTTGAAATCGTCTAGACAGCGCATGGTCTTTATCAAAAACTCCGCGGTACTCTTGGTAAGTGGTTGAACCAATGCATCGTATTTCACCAGACGACAGAAGTGGTTTTAAAATGTTAGACGCGTCCATCACTCCGCCTGACGCAGCACCGGCACCAATTATAGTGTGAATCTCGTCAATAAACAGAATACATTTGTTTTTTTGTTTGAGTTCATTGATGATTCCTTTTAGACGTTTTTCAAAATCACCTCTATACTTCGTCCCGGCCAGCAAGGACCCCATATCCAGGGAGTAAACTGTGCTATTCAATATCGGTTCAGCGACTTTGCCTTCAACAATAAGTTGTGCAAGTCCCTCAGCGATGGCTGTCTTTCCAACGCCTGCTTCTCCTACCAACAATGGGTTGTTTTTCCTCCGGCGCATTAGAATTTGACTCAGGCGCTCCAGTTCGGGTATTCGACCTATGAGTGGATCGATAAGCCCTTTTTCTGCCTTTAAATTAAGATTTGTCGCAAACTGTGTTAAAAGATCATCCGATTCGGTTTGGCTTTCATTTTCTTGGTCTTGTTCATTTAAAGGTCGATCAGCATCAGTCAATTCAGACTGATCCGCCATTTTCGAAATGCCATGCGAAATGAAGTTAACTACGTCTATACGAGCCACATTTTGAAGCCGCAAAAAGTAAACTGCTTGGCTCTCTTGTTCGCTAAATATTGCAACAATGACGTTTGCCCCCACAACCTCTTTAGTGCTTGCGGAGTTTACCTGGAACACTGCCCTTTGGAGGACTCTCTGAAACCCATGAGTTGGTTTAGTTTCTTGCTCCTCGTCATTTTCAGAAATTCTGGGCACTGTGGAGTCAATGAACTCATCAAGATCATGTCTCAACAGCCCAAGGTCTGCACCGCATGCTTTGAGGACTGTCGAAGCGGATGCGTCATCAAGAAGCGCTAGTAGAAGATGTTCAACAGTCATAAACTCATGGCGACTTTCACGAGCTGTTTTGAAAGCTAAATTCAAGGTTACTTCAAGTTCTCGGCTCAACATAACGACTATTCTTCGTCACAGGGTTCAGCTTCGCAAAGCAGTGGATGCTGATGTTGCATTGAGTATTTATTGACCATCGCTGCTTTCGTTTCTGCTATGTCTTGTGGATAAATACCACAAACTCCTTTTCCTTCATTGTGAATCATAAGCATGATCCTCGTGGCAGTTTCGCGAGTTTTGCTGAAAAACTTCTCGATCAATTCTACGACAAATTCCATCGGAGTATAGTCGTCATTAAGCAATACGACTTGATAAAGCCGCGGCTTTTGGAGCGTTGGAGGTTTCTCTTTTACTAGAATACCTAGATCGCTATTTCCGTTATATTCCCCATCTTTGTCACTCATGGCTGACAAACTTTCCCTGTTCAATAATATCAACGTTAGTCTTGTTGCCGCTCTCGGAAGTTAACCCTCGGCTGAACATATTTATGCAATATCTTCAACACCCTACATAACAGTGAAACTCAATTGATTAAGCCTGGTAAAGGCTATGTTGACCCACTCAATACAATATTACATGTTGTCTACGATTGCTTCTCCAAATTTTGAGCAGGACATAAGCTGAGCGTTATCCATCAGTCTTTCGAAATCATATGTTACTTTCTTTTGAGAAATTGCACCCTCAATACCTTTCACCACTAGATCTGCAGCATCACCCCATCCTAAGTGCCTTAACATCATCTCTGCGGAAAGTATGAGCGACCCTGGATTGACTTTGTCTTGGCCCGCATATTTTGGCGCAGTGCCGTGAGTTGCCTCAAAAATTGCAATGTCGTCAGATAGGTTTGCTCCAGGGGCAATACCTATTCCTCCAACCTGTGCCGCCAATGCATCTGATATGTAATCTCCATTCAAATTCATTGTTGCGATGACACTATATTCATTTGGCCTTGTCAATATCTGTTGCAGCATTGCATCTGCAATCACATCTTTTATGATTATTTCTTGTCCGGAATTTGGGTTGATCACTACGTGCCAAGGGCCTCCGTCCAAAGCCATGCCTCCGAATTGCTCCTGAGCAACTTCGTAGCCCCAGTCGCAAAAGGCTCCTTCAGTGAATTTCATAATATTTCCTTTATGCACCAGAGTGACAGACGTTTTATTTTGATCTATTGCATATTGAATCGCTTTTGAAACCAATCTCTTTGTGCCCTCCTCAGAAATTGGCTTTACTCCGATTCCGCAATTATTTTCAAACCGGATCTTTGATACTTCCATTTCTTTTTTAAGGAAGTCAATAAGCTGTTTGGCTCCGTCACTATCGCCCTTCCATTCTATCCCTGCATATATGTCTTCCGAATTCTCTCGAAAAATACACATATCTACTTTGTGTGGTTCCTTCACCGGCGAAGGAACTCCCTCAAACCAGCGGACAGGCCTTTGGCACACGAATAGATCGAGTTCTTGCCTCAGTGCTACATTGAGAGATCTAAATCCTCCTCCGACGGGCGTGGTTAGAGGACCTTTAATAGACACGATGTATTCCTTAATAGCCGCGAGCGTCTCAGCCGGAAACCAGTCCCCTTCATAAAGCTCCGCCGCTTTCTCTCCGCAGAATACCTCCATCCAGGATATCTTTTTCTCTCCCGAATAAGCTTTGTTAACTGATGCATCAATGACATTAATCATCACCGGTGTAATATCGACTCCAATCCCGTCTCCTTCTATAAAGGGAATTATTGGATTGCTGGGAACGTTTAATGAACCATCAGCATTAATCGTGACCTTTCTACCGGACTCTGGGATTATGATGTGTTGGTACGCCATTTTTTGCCTCGCAGTTTGGGGTGCATTCATAACTGGGAACCGATCAAGTCCCCGATGTATCTCTTAAAAGCGTATTTTAACATAATTTGCCACTGTTTTAGAAATCGTTAGTGGGGTGACCAATCCAAGGGGTCCTAGTGCTTTGTTCTGGTTCTATTAAACAAGATTTAGAAATTTCAACGCAAGGATTCTAACGAAACATTGGCGTTGTCTGCTCAAAAAGCACTATGGGAAAACGATGAACAGCCATCAAAGATTGTTACGTGATTGAGTCCAAAAGCGATTTTTTTTGCGAGTAACTATTTTTTCTGACTAACAATTTCATGGTAAAGTCACGTAACTGGAATGATCCAATCAAGTTTTGGGTTCTGACGGAATTATTGTTATGGATGAACGCATTCATTTGACCGCAGCAACAGTGATTGCAAATAACCATTGCTACCTGCTTGTAAAGGAAACCATTGATGGCCGTCAGGTGATAAATCAACCTGCAGGTCATGTTGTTCCGGGCGAAGACATCATTGCAGCCGCTGTACGAGAAACTCTAGAGGAGACTGGATGGATCGTTAAGCCCGTCGGTTTTCTGGGTTTCACTACCTATAGATCAGATAGCAATGACATCACTTATTACCGTGCTACCTTCTGTGCCGAGCCTGTTAGGGAAGATCCGCTGCAGGCAATAGATTGTCAGATTGATGAGGTGCTATGGTTGTCTATTGCCGAAATCTACGATTATCACCCCATGCTCCGAAGCCCAATGGTTTTGGACTGTATTGAGCAATATGAAAAACAGCGTATATTCCCTCTAGATCTATTTAAAACCTGCTAATCATTGGAACATGGCAAAAGAATAGGAATCTGAGCATTTTGAAAAAAGTCATTGTTGGGATGTCTGGGGGTGTAGACTCATCTGTATCAGCATTCTTGCTAAAAAGAGAGGGTTACGCTGTAGAAGGTCTTTTTATGAAGAATTGGGATGAGGATGATCAGACCGAATACTGCACAGCAAAAGCTGATTTGCTTGACGCTCAAAAGGTATGCTCGGCTCTGAATATCCCTCTCCATACAGCAAACTTTGCAACCGAATATTGGGAAAATGTTTTTGAAATTTTTCTGAAAGAATATGCTGCCGGAAGGACACCAAATCCTGATGTGCTATGTAATCGAGAAATCAAATTTAAAGTATTTCTTGAATATGCTGAGATCTTAGGTGCAAATTTTATTTCAACAGGCCATTACAGTAGGATTCTAAAGCATGACAACAAAGCGCAGCTGCACAAAGGAAAAGATTCCAGTAAAGATCAAAGCTATTTTTTATATGCCGTCCCGGAGTCGTCCCTTGCCAAATCTCTTTTTCCTGTCGGATCTATAAACAAAAAAGATGTTCGACTGATTGCTCGACAGGAGAGTTTGGTTACATCAAACAAAAAGGATAGCACCGGTATATGTTTTATTGGCGAGCGGAAATTTAAAGACTTCCTATCAAATTATCTGCCCGCGCAACCAGGTCCAATTCTTAATTCAGACGGAGTGCTAATGGGCGAGCATCAAGGTCTAATGTTTTATACCTTGGGGCAGAGACAAGGACTAGGTGTTGGTGGGCGGAGAAATAGCTCCGGTGAGCCTTGGTATGTTCTATCAAAAGATATAAAAGAAAACATTTTGTACATCGGACAAGGTTTTCAAAATCCGCTTCTTTTTTCTAATCGGCTCCAAGCAAGCGCCTTGCATTGGATAAACGGCCTCCCCCATCCTGAGCAATTTTCGTGCGCTGCAAAAATACGATATCGTCAACAAGATCAAGATTGCGTCGTTAAAATTAATCTCAATGGTTGTTGTGACGTTACTTTTTTCGAGCCTCAGCGAGCAGTCGCTCCCGGCCAGTCGATAGTATTTTATGCAGAAGACAGATGCATTGGCGGTGGTATAATCGAAAACGCATGGAAAGACGATATTTCGAACCTTTGAGACTATAATGTGGCTTATAATAAGCCTTATGCCGTAGGTTCATATTAATCAAACCATTCTGGATTCCCTTATGATTTCCCCCCTTTCTGCAATATCACCAATTGATGGTCGCTATAGCTCTAAAGTTGAAGAACTGCGAAATATTTTCAGCGAATATGGATTAATCCGTTATCGCGTGCTAGTTGAGATTTGTTGGTTGGAGCACTTGGCTGAGGATGATCTGATTCAGGAGCTTCCAAGATTCTCCGAAAAAGCCATGAAGCATTTAAACTCTATTAAAGAAAATTTTTGCCTCAAAGACGCCGAAAGAATAAAAGAAATAGAAGCGCAAACAAACCATGATGTTAAGGCTGTAGAGTATTTCATTAAAGAACAATTGGGTAAGCAAGAAGAGCTGAAAAACTGCGTTCAATTTATTCATTTTGCAAGTACATCTGAGGACATTAACAACCTGGCTCATGGATTAATGCTAAAACAAGCTCGTGATCAGGTTATCATTCCTGCGCTGGAGGCAATTGAAAAAAAATTGAGAGAAATGGCTCATAAATATTCCTCTATCGTTATGCTTGCCCGAACCCATGGGCAGATCGCCTCGCCCACCACTGTGGGAAAAGAACTCGCCAATGTGGCTCACAGATTAAAACGGCAAATAGCTCAGTTAGAAGCATTACAAATCCTTGGCAAAATGAACGGTGCTGTTGGTAACTTTAACGCACATATGATTGCTTATTCCGCAGTCGATTGGGACGCTAGCGCCGAGAAGTTTATTAAAAATTTGGGACTTGCTCGGAACCCCTACACGACTCAAATAGAACCACATGACTATATGGCAGAATTCTTCGACGTTCTTGCACGCGTCAATACAATTCTCATAGATTTTACCAGAGACATATGGGGCTATATCAGTCTGGGCTATTTTAAGCAACGAGCAGTTGCTAATGAAGTTGGATCCTCAACTATGCCTCACAAAGTCAACCCAATTGATTTTGAAAATGCTGAAGGAAATCTCGGGCTTGGCAATGCTGTTCTTTCTCATTTGTCGGCTAAATTGCCGATCTCTAGATGGCAAAGAGATCTTACTGATTCAACAGTTCTCAGGAATATGGGTGTTGGAATAGGGTATTCGATTATCGCGTATAGATCTATTTTGAAAGGCGCGGATAAATTGGAAGTTGATGAGTCAATGATTAACGCGGATCTTGAGCTTAGTTGGGAGATTTTGGCAGAACCGATCCAGACTGTTATGCGTCGCTATGGTTTACCAGAAGCCTATGAAAAACTCAAAACTCTCACAAGAGGCCGCACTATTGATGAGCCTCAGATCCGCGCTTTTATTCAGCAGCTAGACTTGCCACAATCAGCGAAGAAAAAGCTCTTGGAATTAACGCCACAAAGCTACGTTGGTAACGCGGATGAGCAAGCGCGAGCTTTTTAGCTCAGCCATCTAAAGAATATTCCTGTGACCTATAAAGATACATTGCTAGGCGGTTTATCGAAGCAGACTTTTCTTGATAAGTATTGGCAAAAAAAGCCTCTTTTTGTTAAAAATGCTCTACCTGAGTTGCCCTCATTAATTGAACCCGACGAGCTAGCAGGTCTGGCCATGAATGAAGAAATATATTCTAGATTAATCATTGGGGAAAAATTAGAACTTGAATATGGTCCTATCAATGAAGAAAGATTCTCAACTCTTCCTAAATGCAATTGGTCGTTGCTAGTTAATGGCATGGATCTATGGTCTGCAAAAATTAGGACTCTTTTAAACTATTTCGACTTTCTCCCCTCATGGCGTCTCGATGATATCATGGTTAACTATTCAGTTGATGGTGGAAATGTAGGTCCGCACTATGATTATTATGATGTTTTTTTGATACAAGGACTAGGCGCAAAATCATGGAAATTGGGCGGTAAATGTGACAAAAATACGTTGTTATGCGCACATAATGAATTGCGTATAATATGTGATTTTCAGCATGATCGAGAACTCATCATGAGTACTGGGGACCTGTTATATCTCCCTCCCCAATATTCTCATTTCGGAACCACAATTGGAGAAAGCATGACGTATTCCGTTGGTTTTCGCATGCCCTCTTGCTCTGAGATTCTTGCTGATCTCTCTGCAGAGTTAAATGCGCAATCATGCCCCCCGATACACGTAAGAGACCCACAATTAAGGTCTCTATCTGTTAAAGATGATATTCCAAGCAACTATTTGGTTGAAATACGAGCTGCACTATCGGAGATTTTAAATGACGATAAGCTGCTTCTGGAATGGTTTGCTAAGTATATG
>NZJL01000001.1 GCA_002692165.1 Porticoccaceae bacterium | reverse complement strand
GCTGACTTACCAGATTTTTGCTGTTTCGCAATTTGTCGCGTGTGCTCTGATGGCGTTTTTTGTAATTATTACTCAAGAAAATCTTACTGAGTTTGAAATCGCGGCGTTCGCTATTATTATTGCAGCCTCGGCGGTAACGAGCTCTGGCTATTCAAATGCCAGTAAAAACGTAATTAGGTTGGAATTTGTGCGTTCCATTTTCGTTCTGGCCTTGGTATTTTTAACACCACTTTGGAACTTCGAGCTTACCGCGGTCCAGATTCTTTGGATTCATGCAATGCTTAATGTAATGCTAATACCTTTGCTTTTAAATTATGGTTTGGGGGCCAATAAAATGCCCCACCGACAAGAATCTAGATCTGACTGTTGATATTGGCACTACATTGCCCGAATTATTTAATGTCTTCTGAATAACCTATATGCACGTATAATGCACGCTTCCGCGCTATGCGAGCAGGAGAGACTGCTAACAGTAATTGGCAGAGGATGTCAAAACAATGGAGAGTGCAGAGGTCACTAAAATGCGTGATGAGCATTTCATGCGTGAAGCTCTGCAAATGGCAAGGTTGGCTAAAGAAACTGGAGAGGTGCCGGTTGGCGCTGTTCTTGTTAGGAGCGGTCAGATAGTTTCCGCAGGGTTTAACCAATCCATTTCAAAATGTGATCCTACTGCACATGCGGAGATTGTCGCAATAAGATCTGCAGCAAAAAAACAATTCAACTATCGGTTAATCGACTGTGAGCTCTATGTCACTATAGAACCCTGCGCCATGTGCATAGGGGCCATGCTGCACGCAAGAATCAGGCGTTTGGTTTTTGGTGCATTAGAACCTCGAGCGGGCGCGTTGCAGAGTCATTTGCAACTCTTGGAAAAGAAACACTTTAACCATTCGATTGTCTGGAATGGGGGTGTGTTACAAGACAGGTGCGGTAGTCTTATGACAGAATTTTTTGCAGAACGCCGCAAATCTCCCCGCGATTAACAAAGCGCAGAAGGGCCTAGCTCGCGCGTTAGAGTTACATTATCGACCGTGATCTTTCTGAGATATGAAGTGAAGTCTGATGTAGTTTGTATAATATCGAATATTATCAACATAGGTGACCGCTTCGTCACCACGCGCGTAACCGTGTTTCAGAGTCAGATAAACATCTCTATTTCGCAACGTACTCAGCTGCTCACGAACATTTATCCAAACATTGGGATTTTTGTTGGCTCGTGAAGTGAGTACTCGAGCGTCCTCTATATGCCCATAGCCAACATTGTAGGCAGCTAGAGCGAACCAAGTGCGATCAGGACCCATTATTTCATTAGGCAGGCGAGCTTTCAGTTTTGCGAGATATTTGCTTCCCCCTTCGATGCTTTGTTTGACGTCAAGTCTATCCTCAACCTTCATTTCCCGCGCGGTATTCTTTGTTAACATCATCATGCCACGCACACCGGTGGGTGATCTAGCCTCTGGGTTCCAATGTGATTCTTGATAACCCATTGCTGCAAGCAGCGCCCATTCCAGATTGTTGGTTTTGCCGGCTTCTTGAAACAGTTCCTGATATCTTTGCAGGCGGGTTGATACCATCTCCTCTAAAATTTCCGATTTGGCAACCGAGAAACGCTTTGATTGCGAGAACATTCGTCGTTTCAGCGTCGTAAGCTCGCCAGATGATCGAAAATCTTCTAAGAACATGTTTGCGGCCTCAACCAGACTATCATCGCTGCCCTTTGGAAAAAGCCATGAAACGCCCTGCGATTCTAAGTTTATGCTCGCTAGCTTGGCTCGGTGATAGATGTGTCTGGTAACGGTGTATGCCAGAGAATCTACAACGGCATAGTCTGCCTCCCCTTCGTGAACCATCTCAATCAGGTCGCTACTATTGGCAGAGCCAATTTCGATGATGGATAATCGGGGGTTCTTCTTCTTTGCCTCAAATAACTCCTCGTTATGTAAAAAACTTTTTAATGTAGCTAAAGACCCGCTTAATGTTTGCAAGTTTCGAGGTTTCTCACCGTTTTTATTATAGATGACTTGCTGAGTAACATTAAAGTATGGATCAGCGCTCTTAAGAGATCGCTTTTGAGCTTCATTTTGAGGAATATTAGCAGCAATGAAATCGGCTGTTCGAGGACTTGCCGAAAATAGTTCCTGCAGAGCCTCTACTGTAACAATTTTTAGTCGCAGGCCGAGGCTATCGGCAAAAGCTTTCGCGATTATATATTCGTAACCACCTTCGCCGCTTTGATCCTTGAAGTATGAGATCGGACTAACGGTCGTCATTAAGGTTAAAGAGCCCTTTTCAATAAGTTTCTGGAGGTCGCTAGCTCGATTACTCATGCTAATTAAAATTAAAAAGAAGAGAGGTGCCAGGGCCAAAAGCACTGAATATCGTTTGGTCAGGGTTCCGTTTTCTAATTGATGCATTTGCCTTAATCTGTTTGTTTTCGTCTAGTCTTGTAGGCTTGCTGTAATTTTTGTCCATGTTGGCTTAGATTGTAGTCTTTCTTGCAAACTCAGTCTGCACTTGAGGTTTTTTTAAGCTAAACTGAGTGTGTTTATTTCGAGTTTGATGTCTATGATTACTCTTTACGGAGAGTCTCTAACTTCTGAGTTCAGATACAGGCGGCTTTCAGAGAAACTGAGAGCTAAGATCCCGAATATCATTTCGCTCACTGTAGCCGACGTTTTTTTTATAGATAATGAGGCGCCTCTCGATGAGAGTGAAAAAGGCCTTCTTCAGGATCTTCTATGCGGCTCCGCCGAGTCTAAACTGCACAACCGTAAAGACCATCTTTTCCTTGTGGTCCCTCGCCTTGGAACCATATCCCCTTGGGCTAGCAAAGCCACGGATATTGCGTTTAACTGCGGATTGCAGCGATTGCGTCGCATAGAGCGAGGTAGAGTCTATGGGATTTCTTTTAATTCGGAACCTTCGGCGGGAGAGAAACAGTCAGTTAATGAATTAATTCATGACAAAATGACAGAAATGGTATTGCAAACTGTCGATCAGGCGGGAGCATTGTTTGACCAAAAGTCGCCAGCGAACCAAAACCACGTGGATGTTTTGACTGACGGTGTTTTGGCTCTCACTAGAGCAAATTCGGATCTTGGGTTAGCGTTGGCTGAAGATGAAATTGAATTCTTGGTATCCGCATTCATAGGGCTGCAGCGAAATCCATCTGATGCTGAGCTAATGATGTTTGCTCAGGCAAATTCAGAGCATTGCAGGCATAAGATTTTCAATGCAAGTTGGGTAATAGATGGAGTCGATCGAAAACATTCGCTCTTCGATATGATTCGAAATACTACTGCCGAGGGCGGTGAAGGGATCTTGTCTGCCTATTCAGATAATGCGGCGGTGATTGAGGGTAGCAACGGAGGCAGATTTTTTCCCGATCCCTACACCAAGGAGTATGGATACAATCACGAATCCATTCATATGTTGATGAAGGTAGAAACACATAATCATCCCACCGCGATATCTCCTTTTGCGGGGGCCGGGACAGGGGCTGGCGGAGAAATTCGCGATGAGGGTGCTGTTGGCCTGGGAGCAAAACCCAAGGCCGGTTTGATGGGCTTTAGTGTATCAAATCTTTGCATACCCAACCACACGCAACCTTGGGAGGAAGCATACGGATATCCCGATCGTATAGTCTCAGCCTTGGACATCATGCTTGAGGGGCCAATCGGAGGAGCTGCATTCAATAATGAGTTCGGCAGACCAAATCTTTGTGGTTATTTCAGGAGTTTTGAAGTGGATTTCAATGGCTATCGACGGGGCTATCACAAGCCTATCATGATTGCTGGCGGGCATGGCAATATTCGTGCAGAGCATGTGCACAAAGAAAACATTGAAACTGGTGACAAGCTTCTAGTCATAGGTGGGCCCGCTATGCTTATTGGTCTTGGGGGAGGAGCTGCCTCCTCGATGAAAGCTGGAACAAGCGATGTTGATTTGGATTTTAGCTCAGTACAACGTCAAAATCCTGAGATTGAGAGGCGATGTCAGGAAGTGATTGATCAGTGTTGGCAGCTTGGAGAGGACAACCCGATCGAATTTATTCACGATGTTGGAGCTGGAGGGTTATCAAACGCTTTGCCAGAACTCGTGAAAGATGGTGGGACGGGAGGAAAATTTGAATTGAGAAAAATACCTAACGAAGACCTGGGTATGTCACCGATGGAAATATGGTGCAATGAAGCTCAAGAACGCTATGTTCTGGCAGTGTCCGATAAAAACTTAGACATATTTACAGCAATTTGCACACGAGAACGTTGCCCTTATGCCGTATTGGGCGAGGCGACGAAAGATCGTTTCATTCGAGTAAATGATCAGCTCTTTAACAACACCCCGGTGGATTTGCCAATATCTATCTTGTTTGGAAAGCCGCCCAAAACGCACCGTAAAGCCGAAAAGCTATTGGCTCGAACTTCCCCATTTTTTACTGATCACCTCGATCTTAAGGATAGCTTTGAAAAAGTACTTCGTCATCCCACAGTTGCTAGCAAAAACTTTTTAATTACTATCGGAGATCGCAGCGTCGGTGGGATGGTAGCCCGAGATCAGATGATAGGACCATGGCAGGTTCCAGTAGCGGATTGTGCCGTTACCACAATCAGCTATGACAGTTGTTTTGGCGAGGCAATGGCGATGGGTGAGCGAACTCCGATAGCTTTGCTTAACGCACCAGCATCCGGTCGAATGGCCATTGGTGAGGCAATTACTAACATTGCAGCCTCTAGGATTGCTAAACTATCGGATGTGTGTCTTTCTGCAAATTGGATGTGCGCATCAGGGTTCCCCGGCGAAGATGAGAAACTATTTTCAACGGTCAGAGCTGTTGGGATGGAGCTTTGTCCTCGCTTGGGGATAGGCATCCCAGTGGGAAAAGATTCGATGTCCATGAGTACTATTTGGGAAGATGGCTTTGTCAGCAAGTCAGTGACTGCGCCACTATCGCTCATCGTCAGCGCCTTCTCTCCGGTCCTTGATGTGAGAAGAACGCTGTCACCTCAATTGCGCTGCGATAAGGGCAAAAGCCGATTATTACTTTTAGACCTTGGTCAAGGTTTTAACCGATTGGGAGGTTCAATATTAACCCAGGTGAATAACTGCCTGGGTGACAACTGCCCAGATTTGGAGAACCCATCAATATTGCTCGCTTTTTTTGATATTTTGCAAGATCTAAATCAGTCAGGCAGTATTCTTGCTTATCATGACCGTTCTGATGGGGGACTAGCTGTTACGCTGGCTGAAATGTCTTTTGCAGGTCGTACAGGAATTACTATTGATATTGCCCAAAGTGCATCTCACTTAATTCCGGCTTTATTTAGTGAAGAACTTGGAGCAGTGATTCAAGTTCTCTCAAAAGACAGCTCGGAAATCATTGAGCGCTTTCAAGAGGCGGGGGTAACGACTCATGATATCGGTACTATAAATAACGATGACGTTATATGCATCAGAGCCCAAGGCTCTCAAGTCTTGAGTGAGCCTCGTGGCAATTTGGAGAAAATGTGGGTTGAAACGTCGTATCAGATGGCTGATTTGCGGGATAATAGTGAATGCGCAAAAGAAGAATTTTCAAAAGTGCTGCTAGATGATCCCGGTCTATCTGTTGGTCTATGCTTTGATCCCGAAGAAGAGGTTCTAGGACCAACGATTCTCTCGGGAGCTAAACCCAAGATAGCGGTTCTCAGAGAGCAAGGTGTAAACGGTCATGTTGAGATGGCTGCCGCCTTCGACAAGGCGATGTTTTCTTCTGTGGATATCCACATGAGTGATATTTTAAATGGTCGAGTTGGTCTTGAGGGGTTTGTCGGTTTGGTGGCGTGTGGCGGTTTTTCTTATGGGGATGTTTTGGGGGCGGGCCAAGGATGGGCTAAGACAATTCTTTACAATTCGAAGGTTCGAGATCAGTTTGAAAACTTTTTTCAGCGTCCTGAAACTTTTGGTTTGGGCGTTTGCAATGGATGTCAAATGCTTTCACAACTTAGAGAGTTGATACCTGGATCGCAGTTTTGGCCAGAATTTAAACGGAATCGGTCGGAGCAATTTGAAGCTCGCTTTTCGTTAGTCAAAATTGAAAAAAGCCCTTCGGTGTTGTTAGAAAACATGGCAGGATCTCATTTGCCGATAGCTATTGCTCATGGGGAAGGGCGCGCTCAATTTCGATCTGTCGCAGAGAAGAGTCAGTTAGAGGCTGAGGGCCTTGTCGGTATTCGCTATGTTGACAATAAATTGCAAACCACTTCAATTTATCCCGCAAATCCGAATGGCTCTCCTGACGGTATCACAGGGATTTGTAGCAAAGACGGCCGTGTGACTTTGATGATGCCCCATCCAGAACGGGTCTTTCGAGCCGTCCAAAACTCATGGTACCCGGAAGAATGGAGAGAAAATGGTGGATGGATGAGATTGTTTTTCAATGCTCGAAAATTTGTCGGGTGAACATACTATTGATGGTGGCGTTCGATGGTCAGATTAAAACATGAGAACGAGCTTTTCAAAAAGGCATTGCAAGTGGGTTCAGTTTATGCTCAAAAGCGTGGTTATGGGGAAATTGAGAGCCATGATTCGGTTAAGCTGAAAGTAGAGTTTCTGTATCGCGTTCTCGTAGAGGATAAACTCATTCAGCCGTTGGCAAAAGATAAAATAAGCGACCCCAATATGCGCCATAAACTGGCATTATGGGTGTTCAAACAGCTGCCAGACGGACATGTTTTAAAAGTTTAACGTATCGGTCGACTGAATAATCGCAGAAGTCGCCCTACCAGTTAATTGTGTTAAACTTCAGCTTGAGTCGACTAGGCAGTCGCTGTGGTGTTAGTTTTGACAGCATTTTGTCAATTAGAATATCCCAGAGGAAAGTCCGGGCTCCACAGGGTAGGACGCCAGGTAACGCCTGGGGGGCGCGAGCCCACGGAAAGTGCCGCAGAAAGTAAACCGCCTTCGGATCTTTTTTGGATTAAGGTAAGGGTGAAAGGGTGTGGTAAGAGCACACCGCGCTATTGGTAACAATAGTGGCAGGGCAAACCCCGTTCGGAGCAAGACCAAATAGGTTTCCTTTGGCGTGACCCGCGCTGGAGACGGGTAGGTCGCAAGAGGCAAGCGGTGACGCTCGTCCCAGATGAATGACTGTCCTAGACAGAACCCGGCTTATAGGTTGGCTCATCGAATGCTTGGCATCTCAATGCTGTGCTAATCTCGGTACTTGCACAGACCAAAACGGGATTTAATATTCCAAAATAGTATAAAAACATTCTTTTTACGTCATGTTAGTCTAACTCAGGCCTCATATCTATAATTTACATGAAGTTGTTAAGCCATTCCCCTGTTTTACATTGTTTATTCTTATTCTTGCTATAACACTGATTCTCTAAGCTACGCTTAAACTCAGAACTATCTGATTTTTCTAAAGTTTTCCGCATTTTTTGGGGGTTGACTTTGATTTGTTGTAACCATAGTGTTCATTAATGGCTAAAAGTGGCAAATAGTGGATTTTTTAATTAACGGGCTTTAAGGATTAAGATTTGTTTCGAGGTAGTGATCCAATAAATATGGACTCAAAAGGTCGGATGGCGATTCCGACGCGCTATCGTGTGGTCCTTGAAAATATCTGTGGTGGGGAGCTTGTTATTACTATCGATATGAAATCTACCTGTTTAACGCTTTCCCCTCTCCCTGCCTGGAGGAAGTTTGAAGAAAACGTCGCAGCTTTGCCAGCATTTGACGAGCTTGGAGAAATGTTAAGTAGATTTGTAGTGGGGCAGGCTAAAGACTTACAAATAGACAACAGCGGCAGAGTGCTAATTCCGCAGGAGCTGCGTGATTATGCTGAATTTGAAAAAAAACTAATTTTGGTGGGTCGAACCCAGCGACTGGAACTTTGGTCAGAGGATAATTGGAATCTAGAGAGAGACAAATCGCAAGAAAACTATCGTTCGATGCTGCTAGACAAGGAAAAGATGTCAGATGCGCTTAAAACACTCTCTTGGTAAAGCACCGCTGTGATGGGTAAGCATATCCCAGTTCTTCTAACAGAGGCAGTTGAGGCGCTGGTCTCCGATACAGATGGACTATATGTAGATGGCACCTATGGACGAGGCGGTCATTCATTTGAGATTCTAAATAAGTTGTCGGAACGAGGATCAGTGCTTGCCATTGACAAGGACCCTGAAGCAATAAATGACGGACGAATCCGTTTTAATCAAGAATTCAGGATAAGTTTTTGTCGTGAATCCTTTGCTTGTATCCCTAGGCTGCTAGAAGACAAGAGACTTGATCCTGTGTCCGGAATTCTTCTGGACTTAGGAGTATCGTCGCCTCAGTTAGAAAGCCCTGATCGCGGATTCTCCTTTCAAACTGATGGCCCGCTAGATATGCGAATGGATAACACTGCAGGAGAGTCGGCTGCTGATTGGCTCCAATCTGCTAGCAAGGACGATATTGCCTACGTGATCAAAGAATTCGGTGGTGAAAGATATGCTCGGCGAATATCAGCCGCGATTGTTAGTGAGCGTTTCAAATCTCCGATCGATAGCACTAAAAGATT
>NZJL01000038.1 GCA_002692165.1 Porticoccaceae bacterium | reverse complement strand
GGCAAATCTGAGTCGTAAAGGCGATAGCAACTAATATGGTTTTTTTTAAGCCAAGGTGTTAACCGCCGCTGATTTTTGGCCAACCGATTAGCTACCATAGATGAGCCAGCGGTAATTACGTTTTTTGTGAGACGAGAATTGATACGCTGACTAATGATTTCAGATTTTGAACGCATATCATCAAACAAGAGCAGCTTACAAGGAATTGAACCATTAGAAAACTGGTATCGCCGGGATGGGGTCAAGTCAATTACGCGAGCAAGGTCTTCGTTTCCAGTGAGTACCGCCGCTCTCCATTTGTTGAAATACCGTTGCAGACTTTGCCCCAATTTCTGATACACAAGTTTCAAACTGCTAATTTCTCCGATTCTTTGCCCATAAGGAGGATTGGTAATCAGTAATCCGGTTTCTGTTAATGGTTGAGCTAACTCGCTTATCGGTCTGATGTCGACACTGATGTTTTTCTGCAGGCCAATTTGCTGGATATTTCTTTTAGCATGATTGACGGCGCGGTCGTCAATATCATAACCAATTATCTTCTGATCAAGGGTTAACAACCCGATCCTGCGTCTATCCTTGGCCTCCAAAAAAATTTCCTTCCAGATGACTGAATCGTGCGAAGACCACAAAGCGAATGCAAAATTTTGACGCATCAAGCCAGGCGCAATATCAGCTGCAATCATGGCTGCCTCTATCAACAAAGTGCCACTGCCGCACATGGGGTCCATCATACCCCCACCCTTGGCTGCAATATTTGGCCAGTCTGCTCTGACAAGGATGGCTGTTGCTAAATTCTCCTTCAAAGGCGCATTTACTTGAGCCTTCCTATAACCCCGTCGGTGCAAACTTTTGCCAGACAAATCCAACATCACGCTCAAACGCCCACGGCTGAGTTTCACTACAATATTGATGTCAGACCCCAGGGGATCCACTGATGGCCGAGCGCCCGTCAGGCGACGAAATCGATCAACAACGGCATCTTTTACCAATTGAGATCCGTAGAGGCTGTTTTTAATAAAACCAGAGGTACCAGAGAAGTCGACAGATATCGTCCGACCTGAGTGAAAATGATCTTCCCAATTAATCTCGCTGCAACCATCATAAATTTGTGATGCGGCGTCAACCCAGAAGGTTTCCAGCTCCAACAAAATACGGTTAGCCAATCGGGACCACAAGCATGCAGAGTAAATCATTCTTAACGTCCCTTGAAACCTCACTGCACCTATCGTTTGCTTGATAATCTCCCCGCCTAACAGATCCAACTCAGCCTCAAGAAGCGGTTCAATGCCCCTCGAGCAGATCGCTACGCAGACTATTTTTATTTCATGATTGGCCATATTTAATTTTCTTGTAATCTAGTGTTATTCCAACGAAAGCATCATCTCAGATAACACTCTCCAACTGGAACCCGTTAATGGGAGTGTTCATGTAAACTTAAGCTTTTGAAATTCGGATATATAATCAGAATATATTACCAACGGGAATAGACGCCTTCCATCTCATAAAGACAAGACATTCGACTATTGTTTCTCGATTAGCTTTACTGAGACGTCACTCAGCGTATGCATGATATCAAAATCAAGCTGGTAAGCTCGAATGAGCAGGGCAATATTAAATAGCATCGAATATTCCATGGGGCGTCTCCTGTAGTCTAAAAATCTGAATATAAAGGGGTTATGAATGAAAAAAAAGAAAAAAGACCTTACTTCCCGCTCATTTTCTAAAGGTTACCAAGCCTCCATTCAAGGCAAACCTCTAAGCGCCTGTCCTCATATGGTAAATTCAAATATGGCCTATCATTGGGCTCGAGGATGGAGAGAAGGCCGAGAGGATTTTTGGTCGGGATTCAAGCAACAGGCATTCCAACAGAAAGTGATTAACCTTTAAGAACGAATAAGCATTTTGAACGTGGTAATTTATATCTTCACATAATGGATTTAAATTTATAAAGTGCCGCACACTGGCTTATTTGTCACGAACCAGAATTGATCGAGCTTCTTTCTCGAAAAATTCTTCGCAATCCCTCTACTAAGTTGAGAAATTCATATAAAGCCACGGTAATTACAGGGTCATGGTTGCCCTCGGATTTGCGAACTTCTGACATCATGATTTCCCAACTAGTGATGGTTGCTGCCTGTGCTGATTGCCAAAGTTCACTGATCTCTTCGGACTTCCCTTCCCAAATTTGAAGCAACAAAGCCGTCGTTTGGCAACGATAGTGTTCAAGCTGGTTCATGGCAGCTTCGCTAGCGAGGTCTTGCCAGCGGCCCACTTTTTCGGTCCCAGCGATTTTTTTTATCAAGTCATCGAGAATCAATTTCTCACCGACAAGAGAATACACTTGTGCGACCAGCTGCACCGGCCAATTATAGTGAAGCGCCAAATCGATTATCCCAAGCGCACGGAAGAGGTTATCCGACAATATCTGCATCCCTGCGATCGAGGTAGCGGAAACATCGCTTAGAGATGCATTCGCAAGAGGCTCTGCCGGCCACCGATTGGGTCGCAACTGATCCCAGTTTTCAAGCAGGTGCTGCATCGGCTCGGCAAACAACTCAATGCTCTCGGCACAGTCAAAATCTGCGGACCGATATCTCAAGAACCAACTGGTAGAGCGACGGACAACCTTGATCAAAATGTGAAACAAATCAAGTTGTAACTCTGGGGATAAGTTGTCATCGTCAGTCTCTATTAAATGCCAAAGTTGGTCGATTCCCAACACATTTACTACCACAGTCAGCGCGCGAACGACTTCTCCTGGGCCGCCTCCGACAGTCTCTATAATGCTGAAGACGAAAGTGAAACCAAAACGATCCACAAGATCGTTGGCCAACTGGGTTGCGGCAATCTCATTCGCTAACTGATGCGAAGAAACGGTTCCACCTAGATACTCTACTAGCATCCTAGGAAAAGCCTTCTCAACCGAATCTGCAAGCCAAGCATCGTTAAGCAGTTTGGCATCCAAGAGGGTCTCTTTCAACATTACTTTTGAGTAAGAGATCAATACAGCTAGTTCTGGCCTGGTCCAAGGGTTTCCTCTCTCGGAAAAACGCTCCTCCAGTTGATCATTTGTCGGGAGAAATTCTAAATCTCTGTCCAGTCTTCCCATGCTCTCTAACCAGAGCATGAAACGTTGATATTCTGTGTGTTGCTCTCTACTCCGATGTAGCGCGATACTAATCGCTTGTGTTTGGCGTGCATTATTTTTCAGTACCTTTTCTGCCACCGGTTTGGTCATTGAGGCAAGAAGTTCATTTCTTGCAACAATGTTCAAATCGCCACTTCGCAACCTCGAATTCAGCAAGATTTTTATATTCACCTCATGATCCGAGCAATCAACACCGGCAGCATTGTCAATAAAATCTGTATTACAGAAGCCTCCCGCTAGACTGTATTCAACTCTTCCGAGTTGCGTGATGCCTAGGTTGCCGCCCTCCCCTAGGACTTTGCAACGCAAATCACGACCATCTACTCTCAATTCATCATTGGTTTTATCTCCAACCTGAGCATCACTCTCTCGGCTAGATTTCACGTANGTNCCGATACCNCCATTCCAAAGTAAATCCACACGTGCTAACAATAGCGCGGTGATC
This sequence comes from Porticoccaceae bacterium, assembly GCA_002692165.1. Classification (GTDB taxonomy): domain Bacteria; phylum Pseudomonadota; class Gammaproteobacteria; order Pseudomonadales; family Porticoccaceae; genus TMED48. The sequence continues at coordinate 16,246 of NZJL01000038.1, read as the reverse complement.
AATTCGGCCGGTGTCGCATGATCTGCATCTATGTCAAACCGTTGTTTAATCCCTTGAGTCAACTCAAGTGTCTTACTCTTTCGAGAAAACACCCGCGCTCCGCTTGAGAGAAGTGATCGATCAAAGTCATCCCACCCACTGTGCGGTTTATTGAATAGCCTCTCACGCTCCTTATAAGTTTTCTCTGCATCTGGGTTAGGATCTATAAAGATGTGTAAATGATTGAACGCAGCAACCAATTGAATTTGCCTCGATAACAACATCCCATTTCCAAAGACATCACCGGACATATCGCCGATTCCAACGACACTGAAATTATGATTTTTTATATCCCTCCCAAGCTCACGGAAGTGCCGTTTGACAGCAACCCAAGCACCTCGTGCAGTGATACCCATGGCCTTATGATCATAGCCATTCGATCCGCCAGACGCGAAAGCATCACCCAACCAAAAATGATGATGATTTGAAATATCATTTGCTAAATCTGAGAACGCAGCAGTACCTTTATCAGCAGCTACTACAAGATAAGGGTCATCGCCATCCGCCCTTGTGAGATTATCCGGCGCAACTACTGCACCCGCGATATAGTTGTCAGTGATATCAAGCAGTGCCTGAATGAAAAGTTTGTAGGTAGCCTTTCCTACTTCCGCAAGTGATCCGTGGCGTTCTCCATAAGAAGAGTTTCTAATGACAAAACCACCTTTCGCTCCGCTCGGAACAATTACTGCGTTTTTAACTTGTTGTGCTTTCACGAGTCCGAGCACCTCTTTACGATAATCCTCGCGCCTGTCGGACCAGCGCAAACCTCCCCGCGAAACTTTGCCCATGCGGAGATGTACACCCTCAAATTCCGGACAGTATACAAAGATTTCGCTCTCCGGTCGGGGCTCCGGCGCAATACAAATTTTTTCTGTGGCGACCTTTATACTCATAAAGGTTTTGTGAAGCCCGCCAGACTGAACTTGATAGTAATTAGTGCGTTTAGTAGCATCAATCAACTGCAGATAAGCTCGAAAGACATTGTCATGGCTTATATCTAGGACGCCCTTTAAATTATTCTCAATATCCTGTCTTAAATCCTCAAGCTCATTATCTTGCTCTTTACCATCTGCAAGATGTGGGGCAAACAAAGTCGCGAAAAGTTTGAATAGGGCTTTTGATAACCCCAGATGAGCCGAGAGCGTATCCGCAATAAAATCTTGACTGAAAGAGAAACCGAGTTGCTTCAGATACCTAGAGTAAAGTCTCAATAGTGCGACTTCCCTCCAACTTAAGCTTGCCCCGATAACTAATCGATTAAATCGATCATTTTCTGCAGCGCCAGACCATATGGCTTCCAATGCTTGACTGAAATCCTCCGCTATCGAATAGAAGTCAATTTTAATATCTAGAGTGAGTTCAAGCAGGAAATCTTGCAACCATACAGATGATTGCTGTCGGGGAGTTATCTCATGAGGCCGCTCCATCAAAACGTTAAATCCGAGATTTTCAAGAATCGGAATCATGCTTGATAAAGCGATTGGATCCTTGGCATGGAACAATTTAAGCTGCAAATCTTTCTCCAATGGCCTCAGGTCGACTGCAAGTTTTCTAGAACCGGCCAGAGATTCCAACACGGAAATATCCCTAAGTGCATGAACAGGTTTGTATTGTTCTTTGTATGCTTCCGAAAAACCGGTCGCATATTTCTTTGAAATCGTTAAGCCGCTTTGTTCACCAATTTCCTCGACCGCCAGACTATTAAATTCATCGACCCAGTTTGCCGTAATACCTTCGACAATTTCCTCTAACCTGCCCGAATGATCGGTTTCAAAATTGAAATCTTTTATAGGAAATACCATATAAATACGAACCAACATCGATTCGGGAAGAAAAAAACTGACAAATGTGCTATCCGATGCGCCCAGAAAACGTTCGATTGCGCGCTGAATCCGCTCCCTTACTCGCGAACTAAAAGATGCGCGAGGCAAAAATATCAAGCAGCTGACAAATTTTTTATAGGGGTCGGAATAAGTAAAAACCTTGGTCATATTACGTTGATAGATTTGCCATATTCCTATTGCCATATCCAGCAATGCATCCTTTGGCATCTGCAGTAATTCATCCCGAGGAAATGACTCAGCAATTGCGCATAGCGCCTTATGATCGTGGCTACCTTTTTGAAAACCTGAATTCTCAAGAAGATAGTCCACCTTGCTTCGAAGGATAGGAATGCGGCCAGAACTATAGTCATAGAACTGAGAGGTATGAAGTCCTAGAAAGCGAGCCTCGCCTATCGATTTCCCAGACTCATCAAACCGTTTCACAATGACGTAATGAGAGTAGGCGCTTCGATGCACAGAGGAGCGGCATGATGATTTTCCAAATGACAGTATCTGGTCAGTCTCATAAAATGCGCGTACCCCATCGCTAAGTTCTTTTAGACGTCGCTCCCTCGTAACTGGACTGAGGCGTTTAAATAACCCTTTTCTAGTGTTCACCATCTCCGTTAGAAAAGTCTCATCGCCTCGATCCTGTTGCTCAAATTGGATGCTCCCCAAAAACACGAAAGCCCCCGATTCCATCCACTCTAAAAACTCTGCACACTCATCTCGATCACTGGTTTTTGGGGCTAACAATTGAATATCGTCGATCAAACTCCTCAAATCTTGTCGAACTTCCCGGAAATCATTTACGACTAACTCTACGTCACTCAGAACGCTAACTAACTGTTTCGATAAAGCCTTGAGCTCATTATCATCACAACGCTCTATTTCAATGGTTATTAACGCCTCAAGTGAGGCATCAGACGTGTTTTCATTTGCCATTGAAACAATGAGGCCTTGTTTATTCCTTTTAATCCATAATGGCGCACTTCTGAGGCTGTTAATTTTTTCCCCACGAGCATTTAATGCGATACGCAACGAATCCACCAGAAAGGGTTTATCCAGCTGATTTACATAAATTATGGAATGGTCGGAAACCCAACCGTCCTCATGGGGATCAGGGTTAAATCCCATAAGTTGGCCCCGATAAATCCCATCGAAAGCAATTTCGGAATCGAATACTCTTACAAAGCGATAAAGACCATAGATGTTCCAAAAAATTGTCTCCAACGGTCTATTGAGATAGTCGATGTCGAGATGTTTTTTTATGATGTGATCGACGAAATTATCAAAATTTGTTTTATCGATTTCATCGACATACTGATTAGAAAAAGAAGCAAGTGCTCTAAGCAAATGAGGCCGGTTGTTTTTTTTATTTTCCATCGCTAATATTTCGCCTCCGGTAACATTTTGTAGCTAGGGGCATAATTGAACCGCGAAACCTTTGGCGAGACAGCAAACAGTCAGTGCCGAGGAGGAGCCCTTGGGGGAATGACTGAAATTGCAGTTATACTCGTTGTTCGCTTAAAACACTATAATAGGTTGTAGCGCAGTGTAAAACTGAAATTTTTCCAATGTAAATGAATTTGGAAGTGTTAGGCTATATTGTAATCTAATAGAGAAGGAAACACCTCAAATGTGCGTTAGGGAGCAGGCTGGTGCAAGAACGAATTAACCAACTGAAGAAATGGCTAAGTAGCAAAATTTTAGGTCAAGAGACGCTGGTGGAAAGGCTTATTGTGGCTCTTTTGGCAGACGGCCACCTCCTTGTTGAGGGTGCTCCCGGGCTGGCTAAAACTAAAGCAATCAAGACCCTATCTGAGGGACTAGATGCTGACTTTCACCGAATTCAATTCACTCCCGATTTACTGCCCGCTGATGTAACTGGCAGTGATATTTATCGCCCCGAGGAAAACCGATTTGAATTTCAGGCGGGGCCACTCTTCCATAACTTGGTTTTGGCCGACGAAATTAATAGAGCTCCGGCTAAAGTGCAGTCGGCCCTCCTCGAAGCAATGGCGGAGCGACAAATAACTGTTGGTAAAAACACCTATGACCTCCCTGATTTATTTTTAGTTATGGCTACTCAAAATCCAATCGAACAGGAAGGGACTTATCCGCTTCCTGAGGCTCAAATGGATCGCTTTCTGATGCATGTTTCAGTTGAATATCCCGCACCAGAAACAGAGAGACTGATACTCGAGTTATCCAGAAAAGAAGCATTGGAAGAGATGTTCGAGAACTTTTCTAAAATAAACCAAAAAACAATCTTGGAGGCTCGCAAACAGGTCCTGAATGTTCATATGGCGAAACCAGTGGAGAATTATCTGGTGCAAATTGTTTTAGCAACCAGAAATACTTCTGGTTACGGAGGAAACCTTGAATCATGGCTTGATTATGGCGCCAGTCCTCGTGCAACAATCGCATTAGACAGATGTAGTCGAGCTCTCGCATGGCTGAATGGTCGCGATTTTGTAACGCCCGATGACGTCCGAAGCGTTGCTCCTGACGTCCTTAAACATCGGCTGATACTGAGTTTCGAAGCAGAAGCCAACGGAATTTCTGTGACACGAGTGATAGACCAACTTCTTGATATGGTACCAACAGCCTAGGTGCTTTTTACTTATGCGAGAGCCCTCAAAATCCGGAGATCTTGAAATCAATCCAGCGATAGCAATTCAGCAATCACTAATCAGACTTCGTTATGGGGCCAGAGAATTAACCAATTTCCCGAACCCCGTGGCGAGACAACAAGTCAGCGGAGCCCACAGATCTCGGTGGCGTGGCAGAGGTATGGACTTCGAAGAGGTAAGAATATATAAGCCCGGAGATGATGTTCGAAGCATTGATTGGCGAGTAACTGCTCGCACTCAGGTAGCTCACACCAAGATTTTCAGCGAAGAGCGTGAAAGACCTATTCTGATAATAACGGATCTTCGCGGATCCATGTTTTTCGGCAGTCAAAGGCTTAAATCAGTTGTTGCTTGTGAAGTCGCCGCTGCGCTTGCTTGGGCTGGGTTGGCAGCGAATGATCGCGTCGGAGGACTGATTTTTGGGCAACAGCAACATGAAGACGTGAAAGCAAAAAGAAGTCATCATGCGGTATTGCAATATATTTACTCACTCCATGGTTTTTCAAAGTATCTTCTTAACTTACATGAGGAAACTTTCACTCTCACAGGCATGCTGCATGAATCGAAACAACGCGTTCTGCCCGGATCGACACTTTTTATCATCAGCGATTTCAACGATCTCAATGATGAATGCTCCAGGCATCTTTTTGATATCGCTCGATTAGCTCGAGTAAATTTGTGCCACGTCTATGACAACTTGGAAGTTGAGTTACCTCCTCCCTCTGTTTATGCAGTCAGCGATGGCAAAAATAAAATGCTTTTGGACTGCAGAAATTCATCTCTCCGTCAAAGTTATGCAGATTCGTTTCGAACCCGCAGTGAGCAGATCAAGGCAGTAAACGAAAAATTAGGAGGCTGTCTATTAACATTTAATACATCAGAAAACATTATGTCCATACTAGGCAGAACTTATGGCAAACGCAGAAGACGAGCATGACCCTAGTTTAGATGAAAATGAATGAATCCGATCCTCTAGCCCAATTGCGCGATATCCACTTACCGGAGGCAATTCCCTTATGGCCGCCAGCTCCAGGCTGGTGGTTGCTGACTCTGTCAGCCATACTATGCTTAGCGCTCATCGCGAGGGTTTGGCTCAGACGACAACGCGCCCGAATCTACCGGCAAGAGGCTCTAAAAGAATTGGACGATATTTTAGGTAACGAGCAACTCAGTCAAAAGGTCCAATCTATATTTCACCTCTTGAGACAAACAGCGAAAACGGCCACCAAAAAAGAAAATATCGCCAGCCTTCCAGTAGGACCATTTCTTGAGTTTCTAAGAGCAACAAGTCATGACTCACTTTTTCGTTGTGACCCTCAAAAAGTAGGCTTGATTCTTTATGCAACCCCAAAGCAGCATGACCCTGAGTGCAGCGTTGAACTTTGCAAATCATTGGCATCCGACGCAAGACTGTGGATCAAAAAGCACAGCATCCGAGGACAAGATTGAATGTTGAGTTTGTTGTGGCCATGGGTTCTCTGTCTGATTCCACTCCCGATGGCTTACCGTATTATTCGACATCCAAAGCAAATGACCATGCTTGCTCTGCGCGCTCCTGTCCTAGCGGCACTAGCAGAAAACAAAAAAAACGAACGATACCCTACCTGGAAAAAATTCATATTAATGGCTCTGATGTTTACTTGTTGGATTTCTGCACTATCAGCATTGTCAAGGCCTGTCTGGGTAGGAGAGCCTATATCTCTGCCAACATCAGGCCGTGACATACTTTTAGCAGTTGACATTTCCGGAAGTATGGAGCGAGAAGATATGCAACTCGGAGGCAAGCTGGTCAATCGATTGGTTGCTGTCAAGGCTGTTGTTGGTAATTTCGTTATCGAGCGAGATGGTGACCGCCTTGGGTTAATATTGTTTGGAGAGAAAGCATATCTTCAGGCACCACTCACTTTTGATCGAAAGACCATGCAAACCCTCTTATATGAGGCCGAAATAGGCTTCGCTGGGCAAGGCACAGCCATCGGAGATGCCATAGGCATTGGAATAAAAAGACTTCAAGGCAGACCAGATAATCATAGAGTTATGATCCTGTTGACGGATGGTGCGAGCAACTCAGGTGAACTTAATCCATTAAAGGCAGCTGATCTTGCAGCGAGATCAAATGTAAAGATCTACACAGTTGGCATAGGTGCAGAACGTATTCAGGAATGGAGTTTGTTCGGCCAAACAATTACCAATCCGTCAGCCGATCTTGACGAGTCTACTCTCATGGGCATTGCTAGAGCTACTGGCGGACAGTATTTTCGGGCGCGAAATCCGGCAGAACTGTCCACTATTTATGAAAGGCTCAACGAACTTGAACCCATAGAGCAATCGGTAGAGATAATCCGCCCCGTCACATCACTTTTTCATTGGCCTCTTGGGTTATCTTTTTTCTCGGCGCTCATTCTCTTTGCTTTAAATGGTAAAAAGAATGGTTTTTAATGATATCCTAAGCCAATTCCATTTTTTAAGACCAATGTGGCTCATTGGTCTGATCCCTGTTCTGATCCTATGGGTTTATTATCAGTGGAAGCAATATAGTTTGGAGAACTGGAATAAACTAATAAACCCAGAGTTGATAAACTACCTGACTGAAGATAATGACCCTACGCCCCGCCGGTATGAATCACTAAAAACTGTCTTTTGGTCTCTCGCGTGGCTGCTTGCGTGTGTCGCCCTGGCCGGACCAACCTGGGAACAAATGCCTCAGCCAGTCCATAAAAAAGAGGCTGCGATGGTAATACTGTTTGATCTTTCCCCATCAATGCTCGCCCAGGACAGCAAGCCAAGTCGACTCATTCGGGCTAGGTTCAAACTTATTGACATACTCTCTGAGCGCAGAGAGGGATACACAGCTTTGATCGTCTACTCAGGCAGTGCTCACGTGGTCTCTCCTCTAACTGAAGACACGAACACGATAATAAGCATGGTCAACTCTCTGGAGCCATCAATCATGCCAGAATATGGAAGCAATGTGGAAGAGGCAATAGACACCGCATTGGCAATCGTCAAGAATGGAGGTTTAGATAGGGCCGATTTGCTTCTAATCACCGATGAAGTGGCGTCATCTGCAATACCAGACATAACCGCATCGCTAAGTAAAAATAGCAGCTTTCGTCTTTCGATTTTGGGAATCGGGACGCCTGCAGGAGCTCCCATTCCCCTGCCATATGGAGGTTTTCTAAAAGACAACCAAGGAGGGATCTTAATACCAAAAATCAACACCGAAGATCTAAAAGAACTAGCAGAAAGCAATCGGGGGATATATCGATCCCTAACTAATGACGAGAAAGATGTCAACGCTCTTGTTGCTGTCGGAAACATGCCTCTGGTTGATAAGACGAGAGAGCTAGAACGAACGTTCGACGTCTGGAACGATCGCGGTTACCTATTAATAATCTTCTTTCTACCTTTTATTCTCAGTGTTTTTAGGCGCGGCACCTTGATTACTATAATGGTCTTGCCTTTACTATATCCGCAGAAAAGCTTTTCCCTAGATTGGCGTGGCCTATGGCAACGCCCTGATCAGCAGGCCGCAACAGCTCTTGAAGAGGGGGATGCTGCAAGAGCACAATCACTGTTTCAAAATCCCGCTTGGGAGGCCGCCGCCGCTTATAGAGCCGGCGATTATGAGGATGCGGCAAAGAAATTCCGTGAGAAAAAAGGTTTGAATGAAACGGCTTCCTATTACAACGAAGGCAATAGCTTGGCGCGATCTGGAGAATTAGAAGCGGCGATTAAAGCTTATGAGCATGCCTTGCAACTTGAGCCAACCTTTGAGGATGCTATCTTTAATAAAGAACTGCTCGAAAACTTGCTGCAACAACAAAATGAGGATCAGAAACAAGATCAAGACCGAAATCAAGATCAAAATAATCAGCCAGGGCAAAACAATGAGTCGACCGACGAACGCAATCAATCCGATTCCGAACAAGAAAGTAGAGAACACAGTGAACAGTATACTCAAGAATCATCTGAGCATGATTCAGAACAGTCTCAGAATGAAACCGACTTGGAACAGGCACAAGATAAGACTCAAGAACCGGACGAGTTAAACTCGACACCTATGACTGATGAGAACCAATCCCAGCAAGAACTGGAGCAGTTACTTCGCAGTGTGCCAGATGACCCAGGCGGGCTTCTTAGAGCCAAATTTCAGCACCAAGCTCGGCAGCGTGCCAACCAACCAAGGCGACCAAGGCCTCCTAACGATGAACAATCGGGACGTTACTGAATAAAAAACGCACGAGAGACGCGAGTACAGAGAGTTGTCAAAAATGAATGAAACCACTATAGCCGCATATATAAAGCATTCGGTTATTAAATACCTAGCCATTGTTGCGCTTTTTTTGGTGGGTAATTCTTACGTGTTTGCATTGTTGACCGCCGATACTGATCGAAACATGATCTTTAAAAATGAAACACTTGAGTTGACAATTCGATATAGCGGTCAGGCCCAAATGAATGATCCAAATTTTGATAGTCTTAAGTCAGATTTTGACATCATTTCGACTAGTAGGCAGCAGCAATACACATGGAGTAATGGGCAAGCTGAGTCTTACACTGACTGGACACTAACCCTGTTGCCGAGAGCCAAAGGGAAACTCCTGATTCCATCTTTGAATTATGCTGGCCACGTCAGTAATGCTATAGAAATTCAAGTTAGTGACCCCTCCGCCTCATCGAACCAGACACAAGCACAGCAAGCTATCTTTTCTGAAACTATCACAGATAAGACAACCGCATACGTCCAAGAGCAGATACTTCTCACTCAGCGGCTCTTCACCTCCGTATCATTAACTGATTACAGCCTTACACCGCTGAGCATCGATAATGCAACGGCTGAGCAGGTCGCCGAGAACCAATTTCAAAAGCGCATTAATGGTAAAGACTATCTAGTGATCGAGGTGCGCTATGCGATCTTCCCTCAGAAAACTGGCACGTTGAGCATCCCCTCACAACGCTTTGGAGCATTTGAAGTTCCAACGAGACGACAGTTCGGCGTGTTCAACCAAAGAGGAGATCAAGTAATTCGAGTCACAGAAGAAAAAACGATCGANATACTCAAGCAACCGCCAGAAGTTTCGGGTATNCAATGGTTACCGAGTTCNAAAGTAGAGTTAACAGAGACATGGAATGGTGACTTGGGAGAGCTTNGCGTGGGCGAACCCATCACACGAACCATCACTATGACTGCAGAAGGTCAGACTGGAGCCCAGATTAATCCTCTCGATCTGCCATCCATTTCAGCCTTCAAGATCTACCCGGATCAAGCCCAGATTGAGACAAGAAAAACCGACGACGGGGTCCTCGGAGTTCGGATAGAATCAATGGCTCTAGTGCCGAAGCTTGCAGGCCAGGTAACTCTGCCGTCTATCGAGGTTCAGTGGTGGAACACAGGCACCCGTCAGATAGAAACGACCATTGTCGAAAGTCGCAAATTAAATGTGCAAGCAGGAGCAAATCTAGGAGACAGTTCTGTTCCCGCTTTACAGCAAATCAATACCATCAGTATCTCCCCCGCTNAGGACGAGCAAGACATTTCTTTGTCGTCTCGACCGCCCCAATTATTAGCCTTTTCTCTGAGCGCAAACGTGGTATTGATCTGTAGTCTTATTTCGCTGATGTTGTGGAAAAGAAAAAAAGAGGACGAAAAACACACGCGAGCTCCCATTCCCGCCCAATCAAAACCAGCTAGCATGAAACAACTCGTGCAGGTGATTAAAAAACAAATGCAGGCCAACAACCTACTGGATGCCAGAACCAATATACTCAAGTGGGGTCAGTTAGCTTTGCACGTTGCGCCGTCGACTACTCTCCAAGATTTGGCTAAAAAGCTAAATGACCCTGTTCTCAGTAAGGAATTCTCTCAACTGGATCAACATCTATACCATGCAGAATCGCCATTGATGGCTGATCGGGATCTAATCATCGAAAGGTTGACAATACACTCTAAAGCAACGAAGTACTCTAGCCCAAACAATGGGCATAGATTGCAGCCTCTTTATCCTACAGACACCTCTCGATAAAAAATAATTCAGGTGATAGGATATAATCAATGCAATCCTGCATTTGATCAAGAGGGATGCGATTAGATCGTATAAAGACGTTCTAAAGAAACCTATTATGAATAATCGAGAAACAGGTGACCNAAAAAAGGCATATTGGAAAGCCAATCTAGCACTCCTTACTAAGTTATTACTAATTTGGCTAATTGTGTCATTTGGATTTGGTGTGGCTCTTGCAGACTGGTTGGACCAATTTCACATANTTGGCTTCAAACTGGGATTCTGGTTTTCCCAGCAGGGTTCCATTTTAGTCTTTATTTTTTTNATTTTTTTCTACTCCTGGCGGATGAACGCAATCGATAGACAGTTTGACGTCGATGATGCTTCAAGGATAGACCAGACTTGAGCACTCAAGTTCTTACTTACCTAATGGTGGGGTCCTCCTTCGCTCTCTACATTGGAATTGCAGTATGGACTCGGGCTGACTCGACAAAAGACTTTTATATCGCAGGCGGCGGCGTCAACCCAGTTGTCAACGGCATGGCAACGGCAGCCGATTGGATGAGTGCGGCCTCATTTATTTCGATGGCTGGAATAATAGCCTTTATGGGAAGGGATGGCAGTGTATATCTACTCGGCTGGACGGGAGGCTACGTTTTGTTAGCACTCTTGCTCGCGCCTTACCTGAGAAAATTTGGTCACTTCACGGTTCCAGACTTTATTGGAACACGTTACTANTCTCANACGGCAAGGATCGTTGCCGTAATTTGTCTNATCTTCATATCCTTTACATATGTGGCNGGGCAGATGCGGGGTGTGGGTATCGTGTTTTCCCGTTTTCTGGANGTTGAGGTNNCTACTGGCGTAATTATNGGCATGGCCATTGTTTTCTTATATGCAGTGCTTGGGGGCATGAAAGGGATNACATACACNCAGGTNGCTCAATATTGTGTGTTAATTTTCGCATATATGGTGCCCGCCATTTTTATTTCACTGATGATAACAGGCAATCCAGTTCCCCAACTGGGTTTTGGATCTCAGATTGATGATGGCTCGGACCTCTTCGTGCTTGAAAAGCTTGATGCAGTCCTTATAGATTTGGGTTTTAACGCCTATACAGAAGGGAAAAGAGCTACCATTGATTTACTCGCCATTACCGCAGCTCTTATGTTCGGCACTGCCGGCCTGCCCCACGTACTAGTCCGTTTTTTTACTGTGCCCAAAGTGTCGGATGCCCGCCTTTCAGCGGGGTATGCGCTCGTATTTATTGCATTACTCTACACAACCGCGCCAGCGGTGGCCGCCTTTGCAAGGTTAAATCTAGTGGATAGCCTGCATGAAACACCCTACACCGAGGTGCCAAAATGGTTTACTCAATGGGAAGATATCGGATTGGTAGCGTGGCGAGACAAAAATGGAGACAACCTTATTCAGTATGGCGCTGGCAATGCTTTGATCCCGTCCAAGCCAGACTTCCTCGAGGAGCGCGGATCGGTGGGCGAGCGTTTAGTCCGGAATAAATCGAGCAAAAATCCCAACGAGGTCTACATTGACCGAGATATCATCGTGTTAGCCAATCCTGAGATTGCAGGCTTACCAGGTTGGGTTATTGCACTTGTAGCCGCAGGTGGCATAGCAGCGGCACTCTCAACAGCGGCGGGATTGTTACTTGTAATCTCAAGCGCCGTGTCGCATGATCTTTTGAGGAAAACCCTCAAGCCTAGCATTACCGACGAACAGGAGCTTAGATATGCACGCCTGTCGGCAGCGATCACTGTCTGTATTGCAGGCCTTTTGGGGATTTACCCTCCGGCATTTGTTGCGCAAGTTGTAGCTTTTGCGTTTGGCTTGGCTGCCGCGTCTCTTTTCCCCGCTCTTCTTCTAGGCATCTTCAGCAAGTCTATTACCAAAGAAGGTGCTATCGCTGGCATGGTAGCCGGTCTTTTATTTACGTTCTTATATATTGTTTTCTTCAAATTCATAGCAAGTGGCCTTAATACTCCAGAATATTGGTTGTTCGGCATTTCTCCGGAAGGTATCGGTGTCATAGGTATGGCACTCAACGCAGTCATTTCAGGATTAGTAAGTCGCTTCACAAAGGCGCCACCCCAAGCAGTTATAGAACTAGTGGATCAAATCCGAGTGCCAAATGCCGCAAGTCGATAGATCAAAGCGACTTGCTTACTATCTCCTGAATATCTTTTGAAAGTCCAGAGTCAGCGCCAACTCTCTTCAAAGCATCCAACATCAACGAATCATGAGGTGAAGCATACCCGCGCCATCTCGTGAGCGGGATTATTAGGCGAGCCCCAATTTGTGGATTAATTGCGTTGAGTTCAAGGACTTTGGTCGCTAAGAATTCATACCCTTCACCTCTCGGCTGATGAAAATTCACTAGATTATCATTGCAAAAGGTTCCAAGGACGCAGCGCACCTTGTTGGGATTCTTCATGCTAAAGAGGGGATGAGCCAACAAACTTTTGACCCGCTCCAATCCCCCCTGTTGGGGATTTCTCGCTTGGATAGAAAACCAAAGGTTCATTGCCAACGCCTCATCATTCCAACGACCTTCAAACTGTTTTAGAGCTCGCTCAGCATAGTCTTTTGCATCAGCACAATTAACGAGAGCTCCCAATGCTGCGGCCACATCGGTCATATTATCCGCCTCCTCAAATTGCCTCCCGGCGAGATCTATACCAGAATCAGTAAGCATCAAATAAGCTAATGCAGCGTTTTTTAGGCTTCTTCTGCCAATTTGACTCTTGTGAGGGGTGTAGCTTTCAACTTGCTTGCATCGAAGGTACAAGTCCCCCAAAGCGCTCTCAAGCTCTGATGCTATAGCCTGCCTCACAAATTCACGCGAATCATGGATCGCGATCGGATCTGCGGGCTCCGAGGCTTCTCGAAGCGCTGCCTCAGCTGGCAACTGCAACATTAAAGCTAACACGGCATCGTCAATGGATGGATCCAAAACAAGTTCGCGGTATCCCTCAATAAGCTCCTCATCAACTTTAAGCAATTTTCCATTAGTATGGTTATCGACTTGCGATAGCAGAATCTTAGTCACCAACTTCTGGCCCGCATCCCAACGATTGAAGCCATCCGAATCATGCTTCATCAAGTGAGCCAACTGACTTATTGAATACGGATATGAAATCTTAACAGGCGCCGAAAAATTTCTTAGCAAGGAGGGCACGCAATTAACATCAATCCCTTTGAAAACTGCCTCTTGACAACGTTCAGTAATTTCGACCGTTGACTCGCTCTCTCCATTTGAGTTCAACTCAACTGCATTTCCTGTTTCATCGATAAACCCAAGCCGGACAGGGATAAGAAATGGTTGCTTATCTGTCTGATTCGGCGTGTCAGGACAATGTTGATTAAAAGTCAAAGTTAGTTCTCGATTATCATTATCGTACCTACTCTCCACCTCAATTTCTGGGGTTCCTGATTGTTTATACCATAATCTGAACTGAGACAGATCTCGGCCGCTCGCCTCTTCCATCGCCAAGACAAACTCTTCTATCGTCACAGCTTGTCCATCATGTCTCTCAAAATACAGGTCTGTAGCTTGCCTGAAAACATGTTTTCCAAGCAATGTGTGAAGCATACCGACGATCTCAGCGCCTTTTTCATAGACCGTAAGAGTATAGAAATTGTTGATTTCAACATAGGAGTCTGGCTGAACCGGATGCGACATCGGGCTTGCATCTTCCGCGAACTGGTAAGTGCGGATGTATGCTGCGTCTTGAATTCGCTTTACGATCGGAAAGTTCATATCTGCAGAAAATTGAGCATCCCTAAAAACCGTGAATCCTTCTTTAAGGCTGAGTTGGAACCAATCTCTACACGTTACCCTGTTGCCAGACCAATTATGAAAGTACTCATGAGCAACAATTGCTTCAATTTGCTGNAAATNGATATCGCGCGATATATTTGGGTTGGCAAGCACACAGGAAGTATTAAAAATGTTCAAACCTTTATTCTCCATTGCCCCCATATTGAAGTCATCCACGGCAACAATCATGAAGATGTCTAGATCGTACTCACGACCATAAGTTTCCTCATCCCACCGCATCGCTTTCTTCAAGGAAACCATGGCATGGCTGCACTTGTTAATATCCTTCTCCTCGACAAAAATCTTCAACGCAACGTTGCGTCCACCGCAAGTGAGATATTCGTCCTCCACAGCAGTCAGGTTTCCTGCAACGAGAGCGAAAAGGTAAGAAGGCTTTTTAAATGGATCATGCCAAGCCACCATGTGCTTTCCATTTTCAAGGTCCTTGCTCAATACTTGATTGCCATTGGATAGCAATACCGGATAGTCATGCTTGTCAGCAATAATCGTAGTTGTAAATTCAGACAATATGTCAGGCCTATCTAAGTGAAAAGTTATTTCTCGAAAACCCTCGGCTTCACACTGCGTGCAATACATTTTTCTAGACTTGTATAAACCATTCAAGGAGGTATTCTTTTCCGGTTCAATAACTACAACCGTTTCTATGACCGACGAATCTGTAACTCCCCAAATCGAAAGAGTGTCCAACTCTCTCAAGTAACAATCAGAGCTGAGTTCCTTGCCGTTCAACTTGATGCTGTGCAATTCTATATTTGCGCTTCCGTCAAGCACAAGAGCTGATTCAAGCCCTCTGGAAGAGACTTGGGGGTTCCGTTTAATGGTGAGTTTAGCAGCCACCGTTGTTGCTTCATGGCTTAAAGTGAAGTGTAACTCCGTGGAATCGATAAGAAATTCGGATGGAGAATATTCACTCAGATAAGTCGATTTGGCTAGCGCGTCTTTCACTCCATACTCCTCCGTTTAATGCTGAACAATTGATTGATACACTACTGGAACTATGCATTATCAGATGCAATCACCTGAGACGGCGGCTCTATTTTCTGCTGTCTGGGGGGCTTGAAACAATTTTTCTTCTTTGGCATGAAGCCACTGCGGTCCTCTGAGGGCTTACGTTGCTCATGAAGCATTATTGCCTGCATACAAATTTGTTTCTGCTCTGATGTGAGCTTGCGCCCATCTGGCCATTTACCGAGCTCAACGCCGCGCTTCAATGCATCATAGGCTTCTGATGTTAGACTCTCCACCAGTTTGAGAAAATCCATAAACAATACCCATAAAAGTCTGAGATTTAATCCAGAGCCATCACTGTGACTTGCGATCAAATTGAATCAGTCCAAATATAATACCAAGAAGACCGCCCAAGATTAACCCGCACAAATGAGAAGCATTTGCTACCCTGATACCTGCAAATGTCTCAAAAAGTCCTGAGGAACAAAAAATCAACCAGCCAAACATAAACCAAAACAGCTCAGGGGGTATAAAATAAATGTCCTTTTTAACACACTTATAATACGCGAATAAATAACCAAGTAGGCCATAGATGGAGCCCGACATCCCCCCAAATTGGTCTGATCCGGACCAAAAATATTGCCCAATATTTGAAAATAAGCCAATGACAAGAACTAAAAGAAACAATTGGATTGAACCTGCACCGCGCTCTAGTTTGCTGCCAAAATAACTCAACCAAAACATGTTAAAAACAAAATGCATTGCACCAAAATGCAAGAATATGGGGGTGATCAGTTGCCAAAAATTACCGACTCCTGATGAGTCATAGCTTAATGCAGTTGCATAAGACGAGGTATAGGTGCCCAACAAAAAACCAAGCGACGATAGCAAAATTAAAATCGAGAGGGCAGGGAATTCAAAACCTAACCTCAGGAT
>NZJL01000037.1:0-8717 GCA_002692165.1 Porticoccaceae bacterium | reverse complement strand
ATNANTTACTGTNGTGTNACTGAANNNTGTTTCTTNAGCAATGGCNAGGACNTCTNNAACTTTNCTNATGGAAAAGTNGGCTNCNTTAANANCAGGCNNGAGCAAAGNCGTNTNATNNATCNGCGGGTAATTTTTGAAAGAAGTTTNATNAATGTCNTTTATNTCNNCCNCTGANCCCATTCTAAAAACACCATTTTTTGATTGTGCAGCTNAGCTGAATACAAAACAGCGATGGGTNGCTTGGGACTGCTTTTTTATTGCCGATGTTTTNAGTGATATGCATCNAGAGTATCGAGCAATTCGAGAGAGTGCGGCAGCNATTGACATGAGCCCGCTTAGCAAGTTNGATATTNTTGGTCCNGATTCAAAAGCNTTTNTAAATTACTTAGTNACNCGTGANATTTCAAANCAACAGGTGGGTCAGATCCTCTACACCCCNTGGTGTAATNCTGAAGGTAAATTGGTGAATGACGGNGTCATATTTAAACATTCCGAAGATCATTTCAGAATTTCTTGTGATCCTCAACTACNCTGGTTGAGCCAAAATGCGTCATCTTTCGATGTTAATGTGGTCGATGTTTCAATGGATTTCGGTATCCTATCCATTCAAGGACCAAAATCGCGCCAAAAGCTAGAGCAAAGCTTCGGGCAAAGTTTGTCAGGCCTAAAATTTTCTCGGTTTCATCAAATNATGGTTAATGGCCTGAAGGTTTTCGTCATGCGCCAAGGTTTTACAGGAGAATTGGGGTTTGAGCTTTGGGTCAAAGCGAGCGATGGGGGAGCTTTGTGGGAAATTCTCTTTGAAGGGGACCCAAGCCATGAAACCTTGTTGCCGGCAGGTTTTCATTCTCATGATGTTGCTAGGATGGAGGCTGGTTTAATAATCCCGGGACCCGATTATACCGGGGCTGGGACCGATAATGATCGAGGGGCTGCAAGTCCCGTTCTCCAGATGGATATGCGCTCGCCTTTTGAAACGGATTTGAGTAGGTTTGTGCATTTTGATAAACCAGAGTTTATAGGCAAGACTGCGCTTTTGAAAGAGTGGGAGAGTGGGAATTTTAGAAGGATGAAAGGACTCGTTATCGATTGGTCTGATTTAGCGGTAGTTCAAGGGAAGAAGGGACTCCAGCCNGTTTGNGTTCCGCACCCAATCTGGATACCACTTGACGTAACCATGCACGGAAAAAACATTGGAAGAGCGACCAGCATTACTTGGAGTCCTGCAATTGGGAACGTAGCGGGTTTCGCCTTTTTGGACGAAGAGTTTGCGATTTCCGGACAGAATGTAACGGTTGAGATGCCCCTCGGTGATGAGTTTTGCGCCGTGCATGCAAAGGTGGTTGATATCCCTTTTTTGAAGCCTTCGCGGGGTAATTGACATAAGATGGTGACACAGAGCTCTCACAATCAATGGTACCCAGTTTCTCTTATTAGCGAGTTAAAGTCGGACAAGCCCCTTGCTAGGACTGTTCTTGGTGAGGACATTGTGGTTTGGAGATCGGGTCACAAAATCTGTGCATGGAAAGACTTGTGCATTCATAGAGGAGTTCGATTGAGTTTGGGCACAGTGTGTGACAATCGCATTCGTTGCGCATACCACGGCTGGGAGTATAATTCCGAGGGACGATGTGAACTGATTCCTGCGCACCCAAATTTAAAAATCCCGACAAAAGCGAAAGCTTCTGCTGTTTACAGTACCCATGAGTACGCTGGGTTAATCTGGGTCAACTTGTCCGAAGAACCTAAGACTTTCCCAAAATTGGATCAGTTCAGCGACAGTAACTATCGGGTTGTACCGGGCGGGCCATACGAGATTGATGCGGCTGCCCCTCGGGTAGTGGAGAATTTCTTGGATCTTTCTCATGTACCAATTCTTCATGACGGATCGATTGGTGATTCCAATTTTGCTGAAATGAGTGACTATACGATTGAGGACCGTCCCGAGGGCTTTTTCGCAACAGATATTAGATACTTTCAGCCCGACCCTGATGGCAGCGGTAGCTCGGGAGATGTTTGGTATGATTTTGGNATACTTGCTCCTTTCACCGTTTATTTTGTCAAGCACATTGGTTGCAGGCAGGGCGCAGAAAAATTTGTCTTAATGTTGGCCGTTAGGCCAGAATCAGTCGACAAATCATGGGCATATATGGTTCCTGCATACAACTACGCTGCCGATTTGACCGAGCAACAAATTAATGACTTCCACTCTTACATTTTTGGGCAAGATAGGCCAGTGGTAGAATCGCAGAGGCCCGAGTTGTTACCGATGGATTTGAGCGAGGAGTTGCATCTTCGTTCTGATCAGATGACGACAAGGTACAGACGATACCTCAAAGATCTGGGCATGGATTTTGGCGTTACTGAAAATGGCTATCAGAAGATAGTTAACTAATAACCTATGCTGGGTTATTTATGCGCTAATCCATCTTTCAATGAAGAGTGTCAAAGCCTCACTCTATTACCACAAAAAAATTAAAATTGGTTTATCTTTTTGAAAATTGATGCCGATAATGCCTAGTATGATTCTCTCAAGACTTCCAACGGATCTTCGAATGAGTTTATCCGTCGCGGATTTGCCGCCATTGAGAAATCGGCTGCGGCCTTTCGAGCAACACTTTCAAGATCTTTATCGTTAATATCTAGGTCTCTCAGACGCTTGGGCATTTTTAATTGTGTCATAAGCCTCTCGACCCTTTGAATTAGTTTTTCCGTCTGAGACCCCTCAAAAGGTGTACTTGACTCTTTGAATAATCGCTCATGTACATCAACTAGTCGATCCTCAATTTTGTCCGCATTCCATCGCAGTACATGTGGAAGCACTATGCTGCTGGCAACGCCATGAGGAATTCTAAATGCAGCGCCAAGCTGATGGCGCAGAGCAGCTACCATGCCAAGACCAACGTTCTGGATGTTTGACATGACCATGAAACCCGCGTGAAAACAAATAGTCTTGGCCTCATGTGAGTCTCTCTGCATGCTGACCATAAGTTTATTATTGATAAGTTCCAAGGCCGAGAGCGAAAGAGCTTTTGTGTAAGAGTTTGCTTTCGGGGATAGAGATTGCTCGAGTGCGTCGGAAAAAACTTTCATTCCAGTGCCAGACCACAAAGATTTAGGGGTGGAGTGGCACATAAGTGGATCATGAAAAATCCATTTGGGAATCAACTTCATGTCAACAAAAACATTCTTTTCGCGCGACGATTCATCGGTGATTCCTAATCCGAATGACGATTCAGAACCTGAGAGCGTCGTCGGGATGGATATATGCGGCATCTTCGGATTGTTTAAAGGGGGTGCTACCATGCCGCGATCAGGGGAAAACGTCACTTTCATCTCTTCAAAATCATCTCCCTCAGCTATGCAAAGTGCTGCAGCTTTGGCCAGATCTATTACTGAACTTCCACCGAGACTGAGGATTGCATTCGCTTCCGACTTAAGGACTAGATCCTTGATCTGCAGAACGAGTGTGTCTGGGGTGTGGGCAACGCTTTGAAAGGATTTGCCGACAATCCGAGCTCCAATCGCGTCCTCAACAGCGACCAATTCAGGGCTGTCTCGAAGACTATTAGTCGATACTAGGAAAATACGGGTTGCCCCGAGAGTATCAGAAATTGCTTCCAGCTCCGAAGACACTGAACCTTTGCCAAAGCTTATGCCCTTCATCGAAGGGACTAAGATTTTTCCTCCGTAGCTCAACGCTTACACACCCTCGGTCTCTGGTTTTGGTTAAAACCGATATTTAGCCTGCAAAAAGGTTTCTTTTGGCCTTGATAGTACGCTGTAAAAAGTGTTCGTTCCGAAGCTTGAGCCGGACAAGGGGACGTTTGCTACAAAGCCCTGTTGCTGTTCATCTGTGATATTACGCATTAGTAGCGCCAACTCCCAATTTTCGGCCTGAAGTGTTACACCAATGTTTATTCTTGTAATCTCATCAACAACATATTTTGGGTCAAGATTTGTATGGGCATTTTGCTCATCCTCGTAACTCAGATCTATCGATGCCTCCAAAAGTAGGTCACCTGTCAGTGGATAGCTCTGTCTGAGACTCAAAAATGCAGATACCTCAGGTGCTAGGCGACCGGTTTTTCCTGTGTAATCGCAAAGAGCCACACCATTGACCACAGCTCCATCTGGCGTCTGCCTGTTGTAGCAGTTTCCCCCAGGGAAATGTTTAAACTCGTGATCTAATGTAGCAATACTGTAAGCTAACAGCGTGTTCTCCGTTATCGCCCAACGTCCATCTATTTCAATGCCAGATACCTCTGTTTCTGGTGCATTGCCTACGGTGAAACCGAGTGTGCCATCGAATTGAGATACTTGAAGGTCATCGTAGTCAGTCATAAATGCTGCTATGTTAAGTTCCAATGCACCATCTAAGAAGAGATTTTTAGCCCCAATTTCAAATGCGGTGGCTTCTTCCTCCTCAAACTCGAATGAAGATACTACATTTGCTCTTGTGTCATATCCTCCTGCCTTAAATCCTTCCGTGTATGAAGCATAAAGACTCGTGTTTGGACTGACATCCCACTGCAGATTGACAATAGGGGTAAACACGCTTTCACTTCTGGAACCAGCGAGATTGTGTCCGGTAAACTGTTCGTTTTCAATAGCAAAAACGGCTGTATAAAGAACTGGAGCCGCAGCGCTCGTGGATATATTTGCAAGATCTGCTGAGGTTACGTTGATAACTCTAGTGCCATCTTTATCCTCTTTGGTGTAACGACCTCCAACAGTTAACCTTATATCCTCGTTAAAGTTCCAAGTAACTTGTGAAAAAATTGCCCAAGAATCGCTCTCGGTCTCAAAATCGCGAGTTGCGGATGAGCCCAGTAGAGGGACCAGAGCGCCGCCAGCAAGGAGCCGTAATAGGCTGTTTGATGGAACTCTGATCCCATCCCTAAATTCTAACTCATTTTTCTGCAGGTAAATGCCAGCTAGCCAGTCAAAGTCCTCTCCACCGGGCGAGGCCAGCCGAAATTCTTGGCTGATTTGGTCGAATTTTTCGTTAAACGGAACGTCAAAGACCGGAGCTGCAGTAAGATCACATTCGCATAAATCTTCGAATTCATACCCCACAAATCCTGTAGTCGCAGTTAGTGTGTTTTCTCCCAACTGCTTTTGATAGGTGAGGGTGACGTTATAGAGCTCATTGTCAGAGCTATCATTTGTATCTCCCTGTCGAACATTGTTTTGCTCTGCTTCTGTTATTCCCTCCGGGTACCCAAACACCCCTAATATTTGTGAATAAGTTAGATTTGGCAATGCCGACCCGGGGAGAGTAGGTTCATCAAGGGTGATTTCCCATTGTTTGCCAACTCTTTCAAACTCTGCAATTTCTGCCTTGAGGTTCAATTCACTATCGTTATTTATGGTCCATCTCAGGGATCCGCGAATAGCAAATTCGTCTCGCTGTGGCTCATCTTGTCTTAAATATGTGTTTTCTAACCACCCATCTTCCTCATAGTGTCTTGCTACAAGGCGACCCGAAACGTTATCAGATAATGGCCCCGAAATCATGCCTGTAATTTCTTTGATGTCACTCTCTGTACCGTATTTNGCCGTTAAACTGCCTTCAAATTCGTCTGTCGGTTTGGCCGTCGTTATATTCAAGGCACCAGAAATACTATTTTTTCCAAAAAGAGTGCTTTGAGGGCCTCTGAGGACTTCTANNCGCTCTAGGTCCATGAAAGGCANNCNCATCAGTTGCTGTCGACCATAGTACACGCCGTCTACATACTGTCCGACCGACATCTCAAAACCTTGATTGTTAGTGCTTCCGATCCCTCTTATAAATACTTGGGTGCTGAGCCCAGTGACCGTCATATTGAGGTTAGGTACCATCGTCTGTAGATCATCGACCACAAACACGCCCGAGTCTTCAAGTTTTTCTCCAGTCAAGGCTACTACCGATATAGGTACGTCTTTTAATGTTTCCACTCGTTTTTGAGCTGTTACCAAAATCTCCTCTAATTCAGCTGCTACGGCGTGAAAAGATCCAAGAGTAAAAACTATTACAATAAATGTTTTTAACCGATACACGGCTTTTGTTATGTGATTAATCATTTTTGCCCCCTCGCAGTAATGAAAACACCGTCGTTCGTATCCCTCTTGTCTACGTTTAACGGTTTTGTGCAATCATCTCTTTAAAATAAAGACTCCGTACAAAGCTATCTATTAGTGAATATAACTCACAACTTGCAACTAGTCTACTCTTCGGTAGATTTTTCATGATAACAGGAAATCNCCAACATATATGTGAATACGAATATGCTTAAGCTTGATGGAGAAGGGTTGGCAAGAGCGACTTTTGAACTTTTCCAGATGCTGTTTTGGGTAACGCATCAGTGAAAAGCATTTTTTTGGGAACNTTGAACTTTGCCAAATTTTNTGAGCAATAACCGAAGATAGCCTCCTCGCTAATTTCTATTGCTGGATCTTTTACAATCACTGCCAAGCCGACTTCTCCCCATTTTTTGTCGGGGATTCCTACCACCGCTGCCTCTAATATTCCCGGTAGCTCAAACAGGATATTTTCTATCTCCGCCGGATAAATATTTTCTCCGCCCGATATGAACATGTCTTTGATACGATCTACGATATAAAAGTATCCGTCGTTATCCACTCGTGCCGCGTCTCCCGTTTTGAGCCAGCCCTCGAAGAAGTCTTTTGAGTTTGCTTCGGTGTTGCGCCAATAACCCGGGGTGACATTTGGTCCNCTGACGACCAATTGTCCAACCTTATTTGACTTTACCCTTTCAAACTTATCGTTGACTATTAAAACGTCATTATACATGACGGGTTTTCCACAAGAGCCGATTTTACGGAGCGCGTCGGAGGAATCTAGCACTAAACTCCCCGGGCCGGTTTCTGTCATCCCCCAGCCCTGACTTAAGGGAACCCCTTTCCCCAGCCATTTGTTTAACAACGTTTCAGGGCAAGCTGAGCCCCCGACACATGCATACTTTATTGTAGAAAGATCTGTGGTTTCGAATTCGGGCAACTGAGCAATCATTTGGAGCTGTGTAGGAACTGCAAAAAAAACATTTATACCAAGGGATTTGTCCGAAAGCGCTTGGAGCACAGTTGCTGGTTCAAAATCCCTTAAAATAAGAACTTTACCTCCGGCATGCAATATAGGATTTGCATAGAGATTTATGCCTCCAACGTGAAAAAAAGGTAAGAGTGCTAGCTGAACCGATCTATCTGAAACCCCAGCAACTAAACCCATATTGAGTATGTTCATCAATACCATTTGGTATGTAATTTGAACTCCCTTTGGTAAGCCAGTGGTTCCTGAAGTGTAGAGCAAAAGCCAGGTATCATTCATACTTAGAGAAGCTTGCCTCTGCTTTTCAGGGAATTCGATCGCAGCACTATAGTCAGATTTGGAACTATCCTCTTTTAACTCAAGTAACTCCATTTTATCTTTTTTAAGCTCTGGAATTTTCTCGGCAAACATCTCATGGAACACGAGAATGGTTGGATCGCAATCGTTCAAAATATGTTGCAGTTCTCTGACGGCTAGTCGCCAGTTGATCGGTACGCATAACGCTCCTAATTTTGCACATGCAAACTGGAGTTCAAAAAATTCAACACAATTTGGAATTAGCAGTGCTACTCTGTCCCCGGATTCAATTCCCCTATTCTTGAAATGAGCTGCTAATCTCGAAGTTACTTCATTCAACTGCCCATAAGTTCTTTTTTTCCTTAACTTTATATCATGTAAGGCAAGCTGATTTCTCCGGCGATTTGCATGATGCTCGAGCCAGTCGAAATATCTCATGTGCTGCATATCCTCCTTGTTCGAAGCCATCGAAGTTCAGGGCCGACAATTAAATTTGTCAATTTCAAGTTTGCGAGTACGATGCCAATAATCAACTAAAGGCCATGGCGTAATTGAAAATACTCTACCAGTTCTATTTCTGTAGTAGGTTGACAATCCCGGATGAGTCCAAATGAGCCGGTCATGCGCCGCATCCACCTGTTTAACATAGTTTTTCTCGCTTTCTTCTTTGACGTCTATTGACTTAATTCCGTTAAGATTTAGCTCCTCAATACAATTAGCTATATAGTGTGATTGCGTTTCAGAGAGAAATAGCGCACTGCCGCCGAATCCTGAACTGGTGTTTGGACCGAGCATTATAAAAAAATTTGGAAACCCAGAGACGTGCATACCGAGATAGGCTGTTGGGTCGTTTTTCCGCCAATACTCTTTTAATCCAATACCGCGACGACCAACGATTCCCAATCCGGATGCCATTTCTGCCACTTTGAACCCTGTTGAAAAAATGATGGCATCAAGCGGAATTTGATTGCCCTCGTTGTCGAGTATCCCTGTGGTCGTGATCTTCCTGACGCCGCAAGTGTTGAGATGGACGTTCTCGAGGCATAACGCGTCATACCAACCGTTGTCGAGTAAAATTCGCTTTCCATATGGCGGATATTGTGGAGTGCATTTTTCTATCAACTCAGGACGCTGAGCAAGGTTATCTCTAAGATGAGCGACCATTTGTTCACGATGACGCTCGTTATGTTTGTTGACGGAATCAGTTTTGTTCCAATTCGGATCGCGCTCCAAGAACTTCAGCAAAGTGTCGCCATAGCGCCATAGCATGGTGAATCGGTACCATGCACTGTAATATGGTACGTTATTGAATAACCAACTTTGGCTTTTTGAAATCTTTTCTGAATACCTGGGTATCTTGCGAACCCAC
>NZJL01000036.1 GCA_002692165.1 Porticoccaceae bacterium | reverse complement strand
CGATGTGACTTTGGTATTACTGGTCGTGTTTATGATTGCGGCGCCCTTGCTCATGCAAGGAGTCAAGGTAGAACTTCCAGAGGCCAACTCTATTCCTATGGAAGGCAATGATAATGAACCGTTTATTATTTCCATAAAGGCTGATGGCACCTTCTGGATTGATGAGAAAGGGACCAACACCGTTGAAACTTTGACTAAAATCAAATCTCGGGTTGGAAAAGTCTTACGGCAATCTCCGCAAACGCCTATATTGGTATGGGGAGATGGAAGGGTTGCCTATGCTACGGTAGTAGAATTAATGAGCGAATTGCAGCTTGCGGGTGCTCCGAGCGTTGGTCTGGTAACTCAACCGCCGAGAGAATAGGGGGAACGGGTTTTTGGCGTATTTTGCGGGCGTTGTTTTTAGTACCATGCTTCATATGTTAGTGGTTTCTGCCCTATGGATTAACTGGTATCAGCCAACGGAAAAGGTGTTTATCCAGCCCAAATACATTAATGCAGAGTTGGTCAAACTTGCACCGATTGAACAAAAACGCTCGTCTGAGACGGCAAACAAGCCTGATTATCGTCCAATAAAGCAAACTGACAAAAATCAAGTGACGAGGTCAAAAGAAGACGAAGGCAAAAAGGCTACCAAAAGGAAGGAACTTGAGGCTGAAAAAGAGAAATTGGAGGTTGACAGAAAGCGCTTAAAAAGAGAGAGAGAAGCGCAATTGCGTCGCGCAAGGGAGGCAGAGTGGGAGGAGACATTGGCAGAAGCGGAGGCTCAACAGCTTGCTGAGGAGGACGAGCGGGCCGCGAACAGTTTCCGACAAGTAATTCAGAGACGTCTTTCAGAGAATTGGAGCAGGCCACCTAGCGCGAGGCGGGGCATGGAGACCCATATCCGGATTGCGTTGGTGCCCACTGGGAGGGTTGTCGGCTTAACGATAATCGAATCCAGTGGAGATATTGCCTTCGATCGGTCTGTTGAGCAAGCCGTTCGTAAAGTAGGCCAATTTGTCGAACTGCAGACTATGGATAGTCGATTGTTTGAGTTAAAATTCCGATCTGTAGATGTCGCTTTTAGTCCGGAAGATTTGAGGTTGTAGTTATGGCTAAGTTTGTGGTTTTTTATGTGCAACTCAGTTTCATTATTTCTGTCCTCCCTAGCAATTATGCCTCAGCTGAGCTCATTATCAGAGTTACTCAGGGGAATGATACTCCGACGAGAATAGCTGTTCCGCCTATTGGAAATCGTTTTGAGCCCTTTGATCTAGATCTTGCAAACATAGTGGAGTCTGACCTTGAGCGCAGCGGTTTCTTCTCTGCGATAACACGCAGAGATATGCTGTCCTATCCTACAATGATTAAAGATGTTTATTATAGAGACTGGCGTCTGCTTAATTCTGAATATCTTTTACTTGGAAACATGGTCTCGTCAGAACAAGGTCGATATACCGTAGACATTTCTTTATTGAATGTCACTGCTGAGCGGGTGGTTTTCAGGCAACGATTAACGGGCAAGAGGTCTCAGTTGCGTAAATTAGCTCATGCAATCAGTGATAAAGTGTTTGAGGAGATTACTGGTATTCGGGGTATTTTTTCTACACGCATAGTCTATATAACCGCTATGCAAGAGTTAGGTCGAGAGGTATATCGACTCCACGTAGCTGATGCAGACGGGGCAAGAGAAAAATTAATGCTTGAATCGAACCAGCCAATAATGTCACCGACATGGTCGCCAGATGGTAAGGACATAGCGTATGTTTCTTTTGAGACAGGCAGACCAGCAATTTTCAGGCAAAATATAAGAAGCGCCTCACGTCAGCAGCTTACCAATTTTAAGGGACTTAACGGCGCCCCCGCGTGGTCTCCTGACGGAAAGTTTTTGGCTTTGGTACTATCTAAAGATGGTAACCCCGAAATTTATATGTTGAATCTTGAAACCCGTGATTTCAAGCGATTAACACAGCATTTTGCGATTGATACTGAACCGGCCTGGATGCCCGACGGTAAAAACTTAATTTTTACGTCTGATAGAGGGGGTACTCCGCAAATATATAAATTAAATATTGCAACCAAGGGCACCGAGCGCCTAACATTCATAGGTAACTACAACGCACGGGGAAGTTTAGCTCCAGATGGCCGGACACTAGCGCTAGTGCACAGAAGGACGAGTAGATTCCACATTGCTTCGTTCGATATAGAAACTGGCAGGCTCATGGAGTTAACTGAAACTCGGTTAGATGAATCCCCCAGCGTAGCACCGAATGGAGCCATGTTAATGTACGCTACGAAGAGGCAGGATAGAGGAGTACTCGCTGCTGTGTCGTTAGATGCAGGAGTAAAATACATGCTTCCTGCCAGGCGAGGCGACGTTCGCGAACCTGCATGGTCTCCGTTCATGCAATAAAGAAAATAAGTTAAAATTGCTTTAGAATCCACTTGTTTACCCATTTTTAATATTGGAGTTAATAATGAAAAATAAATTAAATTCACTTTCCTTTGTAACCTTAGCCGCTCTGATACTTTTAACAGGCTGTGCTTCTACCCCAACTGAGGATACAACCACTATCGAAGAGGACGAAGTTACTGCGGCGGTATTAGATACTGTTGTGGAAGAAAAAATATTAGAACCCGAAGTGGCCGCTGATACGGTGTTTTATTTCGATTTTGATAAGGCAGTGCTAAGAGATGAGTCTAAGTCTGCTCTCATGGAGCATGCAAACGGGCTTCAGACATCGCCTAGGAATATTCGCCTTGAAGGCCATGCTGATGAGCGTGGTACCAGAGAATACAACATGGCACTCGGCGAGCGCAGGGCTACAGCAGTGAAAGAGTTTCTGGTGCTTCAAGGTGTTTCTGCAGGCTTGATAGAAGTTGTTAGCTACGGTGAAGAGCGTGCTGCCTCATATGGCAGTAATGACGATTCTTGGGCTTTGAATCGTCGAGTGGAACTTAAATAATTCACTGATTTATGCGAGTTTATTAATATTTTCCTGCAGCTAGCCATCACGGGGACATTTTTTGAGATCGCTTAATTTCAAAAAAATGGCTTATGCGTGCGTTATTTGCTTGACGGCAGCCTCGCAATGGAGCTTTGCTCAAGCTCTTGCACCAGTGACTGAGATAGTCGCTGTGGATTCTGTGGGCGAGGCAGTTTCGAGCGTTGGATCAGCAACAAATACAGGGACGAATGCTCCAGCGGACGCTTTTTCTGCTTTGCAGATGTTGCGATTGGAAGTGCAAGAGCTAAGAGGTTTGGTTGAGACACTAGAGTTTCGTTTGCAGCAGGTCAAGCAACAGCAACTGGACGATTACCTTGATCTAGATCGGAGAGTTTCCGTGCGAAATGCAGTCCAAAACGCCGATTCGATGGATCGGGCAGCGATTGTTCTTGATGCCGACAATTCTGAAAGACGAGCTGATGGTTCAAAAATTAAGGAAGAATTGTCTCCCCCAAAAGCAATGACTGCTGATAAAGTCAAACGGGACTACGATGCAGCGTCAGCACTCCTGCTCAAAGATCGCGATATGGAGGGGGCTGTTGAGGCATTTAAGAATCATATTGGTGTATATCCTGACAGTCCATATGTTGCAAATGCGAGCTATTGGTTGGGCGAGATTTATCTTTTGCGCGGACTTCAAGAAGAGGCTCGTCAAGAATTCGTGCGCATAGTGGAAGATCATGCAGGGCATAGTAAGGAGATGGACGCCCGATTCAAATTAGGCAAAATTTATAACGAGCTGGGCGATAAAGAGCTGGCCCGGGAGTTCTTGGAAGCTGCCTCTAAAAGTTCTGGTGCGGTTGCGTCCAAAGCGAAGAACTATTTGAATTCAAACTTTTAACGCGAAACTTTTTTGTGGTATTTCTAGGTGAGCGAGCTGGTTAAATTTTATGCCAGCATGTAGATGCGAGTAACGGAAGGCGGAATATTAGAATTCTCTGATTAATGCCTGCAATGTAGGCCTTTGGATGTTTGCGTCCATTGGGGGCAAATAGTTCTTGATATTTGATTGGGCACAAGTATTATACCGATTCCTCCGTGGGCCGTTAGCTCAGTNGGTAGAGCAGTTGGCTTTTAACCAATTGGTCGCTGGTTCGAACCCAGCACGGCCCACCATTTTACAAGCCTTCCAGCGATAGCGTTCACTAATGGTTGTCTTAACTCGTTATGTTTCAATGGAACACACGGTGAGGACGCACAGTTTTTGTATTAGGTTGGGTAGGCACAGGATCTAACTGCAGCCAAGACGTTCTCTTAAGCGCTTGCTGAAGTTCAGCCACCAATAATTTCACTTGTTTAAGGTGCATTTAATAGAGCTTTTTTGTATGCTGCCCGAAATTTCTTGGGCTATCGCTTAAATTTTATTGATATATGCCAACTGGATCCAAAGTCGGCACCACTTTATAAGACGATTTTATGATCTTTGATGATCTGGGTCTTTCACCCCCTATACTTAAGGCCATAGCAGCACAGGGCTATATTGAGCCATCTCCTATCCAGGCTAAAGCTATTCCAGCCGTGTTAGCTAATCATGATGTGATGGCTGCGGCTCAGACTGGTACCGGTAAAACCGCGGGATTTACGTTGCCGATTTTGGAGCGGCTTTCGAAAGGGCGCCGGGCTGGTGCCAACCGGACTCGTGCATTAATTCTTGCCCCTACCCGCGAGCTTGCAGCTCAAGTGGGGGAGAGCGTTGCAACCTACGGTAAACACCTCAATCTGAGTTCTACGGTGGTCTTCGGTGGCGTCAAAATCAATCCTCAGATGCTCAAACTGCGCCGTGGAGTAGATATTTTAGTCGCGACGCCAGGTCGCTTAATGGATCTGTATAGTCAAAATGCAGTGAAATTCGATCGTCTTGAAGTTCTGGTGCTGGATGAAGCGGATCGTATGCTGGATATGGGCTTTATCCATGATATCAAGCGCATTATCGGCCTCCTGCCAAGGCGTCGCCAGAACCTGATGTTCTCCGCTACTTTCTCCGATGATATTCGCGCCTTGGCCAAGGGCTTAGTGCGTTCACCAGTTGAAATCTCGGTTACCCCGAACAATTCAACCGCACCATCGGTGGAACAATGGATTTACCCTGTAGACAAAAAGCAGAAATCGGCGCTGTTGATCAAACTTATTAAAGATGGTGGCTGGGGCCAAGCCTTGGTATTTGCTAAAACGAAGCATGGTGCCAACAAACTTACTAAGAAGCTGGAGTCAGAAGGCATTACTGCAGCGGCGATACATGGCAACAAGAGCCAGAGTGCTCGCACGCGAGCATTGGCGGACTTTAAGGCTGGAGAAATGCGCATCTTGGTGGCTACGGACATTGCTGCCCGAGGTTTGGATATTGAGCAACTGCCCCAGGTGGTGAATTTTGATCTACCCAATGTCTCGGAAGATTATGTCCACAGAATTGGCCGAACCGGCCGAGCGGGCTTAACTGGTTGCGCTATTTCTCTCGTAAGTGCAGACGAAGTCGATCTGCTTTCAGATATCGAGCGTCTGACAAAGAAGTTGATTGAGCGGAGGGTAATTGATGGCTTTGAGCCAGATCAGAATCTGCCGGAGACTTCACTTATGAAAGGCTTGCGCCATAAGAGGCCGCGAAAACCCCTCAACAGCGCGAGTAGCAACCCTTATGATTTTCCTCAACATAAAAAATCCAACAATCCTAGAAAGCGTTCCGCCTTCGGTCATGGGCCAAAACCGAGCAGCAAATTAAAGTCTGATCATAGCAATCAAAACACTAAGCCCGCCAAACGCTCGAAAGGTTCATCAACAAAGCGTGGTGATGCCCATGTTGCTTCGAGCAGTGGCTCGGGGCCAAAAAAAACTTTGCGTGGGTCTTTCTTCAGCAGTGGTGGCGACAGAAATGCCAGCGGTCGCAACCGTAATCGTCCTTTGGGTGGGAATTCCCATCGGAGATAACACGGTGCTCTCATGACGCAATATTTCCAGATAGATCAGTGAAACGCTAAAACGATTTTTGGTAGCCTAAGATCAACTCGTAGTCTGAATCCATCTGGAGATTGTACTTATCCTGTTCGATTGGAAACACAAGCTCGAGTCCTATTCGATCCTCCTCGCCGGAAAAAATTTGGGCAAGCACGTTTACGCCCAATGTCACATCTATCTGTTTTCCTCCATAATTTTCTGGATTTGCAGTTTGGACTGGCCCGGTGATCATAGAGTGTCTGCCTGAAATTTTATCCTCATACTTGAAATTAATCCTCGCAGACACTGACAGTGTCCGTTTCAGTTGGTGCTGAACCCATGAATTGATTTCGATTGTGTTCCCAAAATACCAGGCCTCATGCTCGATAACGTGTTTGGCTTTTGCTTGACCACCAACTAACCAGTTGTTGTTGATGTGTCGCACGTTGGTAATGGCTCCTGTTATCCGTGTTGCTTTATCTCCAATTTGCATTCCATACGGCAGTATCATTTCTATATGCATGTTCATGGGAGTCAGGACTTTATCTGGTTTGTCGATGCCGCCCACAGATTTATCGACCGTTATTTCACCATGCCACCGGTTTGAGTGGCTTTCGTAGATTTTGAATAAGGCGCCAAGTGAAACGTTTGAAATGTCGCTCGAGGACGTTGAGAAAGAACCAATCAATGCCCGACTCATCATTGGCTGATATGTGTTCAAGTCCATATCTTTTGACATAAACATACTCATAAGCATTAGGGTAACGGAATCGGAAGGGGCATACATCCCTCCGATCATAGCCATAGTCATAGTCATTTTCTGAGGAACGATTGATAATTTTGGTGGTATTGCAGATAGCGGATTTGGCAATGCCTTAACGTCTTCATCTGAAATTGCAATCCCATTTAAACGGTTTCCTTTCATCGACATATGGCCATAGCGTATTGACAGCATAAATTCTCCCGATTTGTGGAAGTGATCTCCCATGACCCCGATGGGGGCATGGTCTATGGCGGAAGAGTTCGCAAAGCAAGTGCTCACGGAAAAACCCAGAATAAGATATACTAGAGATCTACGCATGATTGCACCTCAAGTTTAAAGATTGGGGTAATTTAATAATTTAAACTTTTTATGCAATACCCCCACAGGGTAAAACACTCCGTCTAGGCAATCTTGAGGTCATACATGGACAACCCTTGTCACCGAGATAGAATCACCAATTTGAAAAGAATCGAGGGGCAAATTAGAGGAATCATTGCTATGATCGAGGACAAAAGATACTGTGTGGACATCTTAGATCAACTGAAAGCCGCGAAAAACTCTATTTCCCTCGTTGAAGGTGATATTCTAGCGAAGCATATGTCTGCTTGTGTGCGCGAATCTCTAGTTGATTTGGAAAAATCCGATGAAAAAATTGATGAGTTGATTCAACTCTTGAAACGATAGCGACAAAGACAAGAGAAATTCTATTTTTAGCTGACGATTTACAAGAATCTTTTGAGTTCGCGGTACCGGCTTGGGCGCGGATGCGCCAGTAGTCTGGCGGTTTCTATGGAATCCCCTCTAGACAAGGGTAATGGTCGTCTTGTGAACTTTTCCGATTTGCATTTTGGAGATTTTTGGTCCGCCGCCGAAGTTAACCAAGGTTGCTTGAATACCGTTACGATTAAATTTCACCAAGGTAAAACCGTTATCTTCCTTAGTCTCAACCCTGTCCGAGGTTTTTAGCCACCCCGGCGTAGCCGCGGTGATGCTTCTAGCTGCTGAAGGCCAGGCCATATCTGATGTGCTAATTGGTCCCACTAGCAGACTCTGAATTGGTCGCTTGGATAAATCAATGTCGCCGCTCCCCTCAATCGATTTAGCCCCTAGGGCATGAATGTCTCCAGATAGAAGAATAGTTGGCCGTGACCGATTTTTATCGATTGCCTGAATTAACCGCTGGTGTTGCAACCACCAACCTTTTTGCCAACCAGCTTTCTGTGCCTTGTTTGAGAGTACCCCATGAATATTCGCTAACAATTTATTTTTTACTAAGCCAGTGAACTCGCCATTGGGTGCGACGACATCTGGATACCATTCTCGCCATTTGCCCGCAGTCCATGCCAAAGGATGAGATGGAATCAAGGCCAGATGCTTAGTCAAATCAGAGGCAATTTTATTCACCAACCAGTCTTCGACAGGAGATGGGAAAAGAACGGATTTAGTCTTCTCCATTGTCAGATAGCCTGCGCAGTCAAACATGTGTATTTCGACTAACTTGCCATAACGTAATGTGCCAAAAGAGCGGTTATTCCTTTCAGAATCAATTCCAGGGGAATCGGCTGGAGCAGATAAAAAAGCAGGGTAGTAGAGATCGGCTATGGCGGCATGGGCTCGGCGGTTGAAACTCTGAGGTGGAAAAGTTAGTAAATCCGCGTCATCGTTCTCGAAATAATCATGGTCATCAGCGACAAAGAACATGGGGATCGATTTGAATCTGGTGCCATAAAGATGTGCAATCTGATCATCACCGATTGCGGTCAGTACCGCTTCATTATCCGAGTTGAATCCAATTATTTTCTGAGTTCGATCGAAGGCGCCAAAACTGTGTTTCAAATACCAGGTAATTATCTGACCGATAAAACCTGAGCCTACAGTTGCAGAGTTATTGCCTCGGAGATCCCAGTATATATGGTCGCCGATAGCGACCACGGCATCCGGCCTCATTGCGATGGCCGCATCAAATATTTTGTGCCTTACAAAGTGGGGCTTGAAGAAATTTTTCCCGCTAGGCAGAGAAAACCCATCGGGTCCACCTGCACAGGTATAACAGATTAATTTAAAACTGTCGGGATGAGAGTCTGGCGAAGGAAAGGTCTTGAGCGGCCAGGCTTTATCAATCAGATCAGTCGCATCTGAAAGCTGCAACGTGTAGTTGGTTTCAGAGGCAAGTCCAGACACCCTAAACAGCCAGAATCGGCCGCGACTGTCTGTTTGCTTTCCGGCAACATGATTGACTTGTTGCAACCTAGTTACAGACAGTTGTACTGCTTTTTTGGGCTCCCAGAAAGAAACTTTGATCAGGAATTGATTGTGAGTAACTGTTGGCAAAATATGTTGAATTGGGCCGGAAGGCCTGGCTCTATTTAACAACCTAGCGATAAAAAAGGCTCCCAGCAAACCGGCGCCGATGACCTTCAGAAGATGTCGCCTTGAGAAATGACTTTCAGGCACGACGTTGCTACGTTTTAAAGGGCTTCACTCGCTGCCCTCAGTAAACGACCCATCGGTTTCTGTCCTAAGTCCTCGGCGAGTTCATTATTTTCCCAAGCAATGTGGCCGCCAATCATTACCAGTTCGACTATACCCTCTGATCGGTTGACCAACTGTTCATGTTTGAATTCTTCACGATAAATACGCTGGGTGCTTTTCTCGCCATCGTAGGCTGAGAGCTTTTTCGGGTTGATTAAAATCAAGTCCGCCACATCGCCTTGATCAACAGTTCCGCCTTCAACACCAAAAACATCAGCGGCGTCCTTTGTAAGGCGCTTAATCATATAGCTAACATCCTGATCACCCCCTTGCGATGCCAGCTTCAGGCTTCGCAAATTGACATCGTAGAATGCCATATTTGTTAGGTGGGCCCCGCTGTCGTTAAAGCCCGGCAAAAGAAGCGGGTCCATTAGTAGTTCGCGAACAACTCCTAAATCGCGGTTGGCGGTAGTGGTGCTCCAGGTTAGGTCATTATCAAAAGAGCGCAGCATTTGCAGCATGAAGTCCCCCTCATCTTCAATCCAAGCAAATTCAACGTGTGCTATCTCAAGCTCGTTTTCGTTTGTATCTGGTGGATACTCACCGGAATTAATTGCGTTTACCCGTTCGAAGATCTCTTGAAAGTCCATTCCCTGCCAGCTAGTTTGTGGACAACGCTCAAGCTGCATATCTGCAAGAGTCCGATGAAAGGCATAGTCCTCCAGATTGAATTTACGCTTAAGGCGAGAAAGCGTCCAGCCATGCTTGCCATTCATCCACATAGACTTAAATGATCTCGCGTAGTCTGGATCTTGGAGAATCATGCGGCGACCTTCGCGATCTTCAAGGTCCGTTTCATTAAGGCGGCGCAGTTCAGGAATTTCCTCCGCTAGCGGCGTCACCGCGCCGTCTGCCCATGTTTTGAAGGGCGCGCCTAGGGTCTGCATGTGAAAATCCCCCTTGATTAGCCAAGAGTTAAGGAAGCGGGACAAAATCTTGGCCAGGCGGGCGAGGCGCCAGTTGTTTGTTATATCCAATGCCGCCACTACAGTAGTACGCAAGGGCTTGCCATATAACCGGCCGCTGGTGAGCAGGAAAGTTTTTAACGTTCCTATTACACTGTCTTTTGGTGGTGTGGCTTGCCATAGGGCATCTCGCTCTCGCACCACTGCCACAAGTTCCTTGAGCTCGGGGAACTTGGAAAACTGGGTGGGAATAGTTTTATCACAATGTGGTTGTGCCGCAAGATAATGAAAGGGCAGAGCATCGGTGGAGAATCCGGCATAGCCCAGTT
Organism: Porticoccaceae bacterium; assembly: GCA_002692165.1. Lineage (GTDB taxonomy): Bacteria > Pseudomonadota > Gammaproteobacteria > Pseudomonadales > Porticoccaceae > TMED48. Next base: position 4,514 of record NZJL01000036.1, on the reverse strand, counting down.
GGAGCCCTTCTCGAAGCGACTCTTTCATCTCCTGTAGCTCAGAACTGGTGGGATCGCGAGTAACACTATTCTCAAAACCCATCTTCTCGATGCGAAGCATTGAGTGAGGAAATAGAGCCACCACGTTTGGGCCTAAGTTGAGTTGCTCCAAATGGTCTAGGTAATCGGCCGGGTTATCCCAGCTAATATTATCGGCACAGTTGCGAAGGATATGTTTGGGAATATTTTCGACGCGGGCATAGCAGCTAACAATAGGATCATTAGTTCCATCACGCTGTGTGCCAAATGCCAGACCCAGACTGCAATTGGCAATAACTACGGATGTCGTTCCATGGCGGGTAGATTCTGGCAGGCCAGGGGCCAATTCTAACTCCAAATCATAGTGGGTGTGGATATCAAACAATCCGGGCGTCAGCCAAAGGCCTTGCGCATCAATTATCCGACTGGCATGGGTTGCATCCAATTCGTGCCCGCGAGCGGCAATACGGCCATTAGCGATAGCGACATCTTCAAGAATAGGCTCTTCACCCCTGTTAAAAACTTTTGCATTTTTGATCAATATGTCGAACGATGTCGGCNNNTTTTGAGTCATCATATTGCTCTCGTAATTTATACTATGATATNGAGCTTCGGTCAGCAAACTGAGGANCAAACCNNGTCTAAGAGTATTGCATCAAGACTAATTGGACTCAAGATNGTAANTGGACACTGGGACCGTTTTTTGGAAATATAAGAACATCCGTGGAAAATACTATGGTATTAGCNATCACACACGCCCAAGTCAGTGCAGAAATATGGCAAGCACGGGGCGGATATCAATCGCTGTTGGGGCATCAAATTTTTGCGTAGATAGTAGCGAAAATCAGTGTAGTAACCCGAAATTACCTACCTTATTGCTACTCCATGGCTTTCCTACTTCAAGCTGGGACTGGCTGCCGATATGGGAGGGACTTGCAGAGAGTTATCGGGTTATTGCATTTGATATGTTGGGGTTCGGGTTCTCTGACAAGCCAAACAATCNNAGATATANCATCCATGCGCAAGCTNACATNGTCGAGGCATTGGTCACTTCAAAAAGGCTCGAGAGATTTCATGTATTGGCTCATGACTATGGGGACAGCGTCGCCCAAGAACTCCTGGCACGTCAATTGGAGGGTAAGGGCGCGGGCGAATGGCTGTCGTGCTGTTTTTTANATGGTGGACTATTCCCTGAGACTCATCGTGCGCTCTTGATTCAGAAACTTTTGCTGAGTCCAATCGGTGGGTGGCTCAATTATTTTAATGGCTATGCTAAATTCTGCCGAAGTTTCAGCTCGGTATTTGGCAGAGACTCCAAGCCTTCTGAGCAGCAATTGACGGATTTCTGGTGGCACATCAACTACAACAATGGTAAGCATATTTTTCATAATCTGATTACTTATATTCGGGATCGAGTAAAGCACCGACAGCGCTGGGTATCGGCACTGCAAAAGTCGAATATGCCTCTCGCACTTATCAATGGTTCGGAGGATCCCATTTCCGGTAGCCACATGGTTTGCCGCTACAAAGAGTTGCTCTGCCGAGTCGATTATTGTGCTGAATTGTCTATGATTGGCCATTATCCTCATTTAGAGGCTCCTCAGAATGTGTTAGACCATTACCAGACTTTCATTCGTTGCCAAAATCATTGAATAAATGCGCTAATTAGTAAATTAAAAAAGGATATCGGCTAAATATATACCCTCTAGTTTAATGAATCATTTCTCGACTGTGAGTCAGATAGTATTGCGATTTTGAAAAAGAAGCCTGAGACAAGGAACAGAATGTCACTAAGGTTGCTATGGGTTTTAGGTGACGTCTAATTTGCTTTACGGGGGGGCAGTCGTCCCCTCACGCTGCGGAAGGATGTTATGAGAGATATTTTTCTCATAACCGAGTCTCGTTTGGATTCGCTGCAATTTGTGCTCAGTCTCATAGTGGCTGAGAGAATATTTTAAAACATCAGGTGGTAATAACATGACGGACCTAAATAATCTTAGTTGGAGAGAATTTGAACGTGTCGATCTAAGAGTTGGAACAGTGCTCGCTGCAGAGGTTTTTGAGGAAGCAATTAAACCGGCTATCAAACTGAGCATCGATTTTGGCCCGGCCATCGGGATTAAAAAGTCCTCTGCGCAAATCACAGATCAATATCAGCCTGAGACACTAGTCGGGAAACAGATTGTGGCAGTAGTAAACTTTCCGGAAAAGCAGATAGGCCCCATTATGTCGGAGTGTCTAGTCACAGGATTCGTTCAAGACGGCGGTGACATTATACTGGCCGTTCCCGATAAGCAGGCTCGAAATGGGTCACGCATGTCCTGACAATGTATGTGCCATGAAAACCAGTGCTTAGTTATAGCGCATCATGATTCCGATTTTAGTTCTTTTAAATTAAGTGGGCTTGCGGAGAGTATTTTCATCATCGAAGATACAAGTTGGTTTTGAAATGTTGTGTCTGAGGGTAAGATTAACCCGTGCTATTTCACACGCTGCTGCCAAGGGTATCACTGATGATTGAAAATGCTTTTCCCAGAATTTCTCCAAATAACAATAAGATTGCCATTGTGGACTCGGTTGGCTCTCACACATACCACACAATGAATTCTCGAATAGATCGATTTGCTGCGGGTCTTCTTAAAGACCAACAGGACTTACAAGAGGAACGTATCGCCTTCCTCATTCCAGCAAGCCTAGATTATGTAACTGTCCTCATTGGCATTTGGCGCGCGGGTGGGATTGCGGTGCCCATCAACACTGCATCTGCAGAGCTTGAACTGAAACATTTCATCGAGAGCACAGGTGTGACCCGATTAATCGCTAGTGCGGATTCGCATAACAAAGTCCGCGGGCTTTGCGGGAATTTACGGATTCAATTGCTTACAGTTGATGATTTAGTGGCTAGTGAGTGCAATCGTTTGCCGAATGTTTCTCTTGAGCGGTCGGCTATGATTCTTTTTACAAGTGGCACTACCAGTAAGCCGAAAGGTGTACTCACGTCTCACAANGCAATTAGGGCGCAAATTTTAACTTTGCTTGAAGCATGGAAGTGGTCAAATCAAGATGTTATNCCTCTGTTTCTCCCGTTGCATCACGTCCATGGCATCATCAATGTCTTAAGCTGCGCTCTTTGGTCGGGAGCGACAGTACATATGATGCCGAAACTTGATTTGNATACCATCTGCTCAGATGTAATATCTGACACCTACAGCGTATTCATGGCTGTGCCTACAATCTATGTAAAGCTCCTAGACCATTTGAATAACTTGGATATCGATTTTGCCAGAGCTGTTGGTGATGGGTTTGGGCGCATGCGTTTAAATGTTTCTGGGTCTGCGGCATGTCCTATAAATGTTTTCGAGCAGTGGAAAGAACAAACCGGACAAATTCTACTCGAACGCTACGGGATGACCGAGGTGGGCATGGCAATATCCAATTCCTATGCCGGAGAAAGACGCGCTGGATTCGTTGGTGNGCCCCTTCCTGGAGTAACNGTGTGTTTGTTTGATGAATTTGACAGGCNGGTCACTGAGGAAAACACACCCGGTGAAATTCGCATTAAAGGCGATAATCTATTTAAGGGGTACTGGAACAANCCAAAAGCGACAAATGAAGCGTTTAAACGGGGTTGGTTTTGCTCTGGCGATATTGCTGTTGTGGAGGATAGCTATTTTCGGATCATGGGGCGATCATCAATCGATATTATTAAATCGGGAGGATATAAGTTATCCGCTCTAGAGATAGAGGGNGTTATTCTAACCCATGAGAATGTCAGCGAGGCNGCGGTCTTTGGTNTTCCTGATGACACATGGGGAGAGTCCGTAGTCGNTTGCATTTGTTTGAAAGCCGGAACAAAACTCGAATACACAGATCTAAAGAATTGGTGCGTTGATAAAATGTCTGCCTACAAAATACCCAAGCGAATGAGGGTACTAGATAGCCTTCCGCGTAATGCAATGGGTAAAGTTACCAAGTCAATGTTAAAAGAAAAGCTGTGACCTTTGTCAATTTCCGGTGAAATCCAATTTAAATGTGAGAGAGAAATTCAAAGTCAAAGTTTTAGCGTTTTAACCTCCAGAGCGTGGTTTTTTACTTCCGACAGATTTCGTTATTTTTGATTTTATTTGATCTTTGTCTTTCCTTTTCTTGGGCTCGGGGTTTGTTTTTTTGTTGGATCGTTTGTTTTTTCTGTCCGTAACGTCTTCATTTANCAGTTGAGGGCGATAGATGCTCAAGCGCATTGGTTTCGCAAAAAGCTTTACCTTTTTCAAATGCTTGAGGAGTGCATTTGGCATCCCTTCTGGGAGATCAATCGTGCTGAAGGTATCATGCAGTTTAATTNCGCCAACGTGGCGGCCNGTNATCCCNGCCTCAGTAACAATTGCGCTCAAAATATGTGACGCCTTAATTTTGTCTTTTTGGCCTACCTCAAGCCGATACGTCACCATAGGAATGTTGGCATCTTTTCCTTCCCTATTTGGCCGTTTTGATTTTGA
>NZJL01000035.1 GCA_002692165.1 Porticoccaceae bacterium | reverse complement strand
GTGAAATCGACGTGACCTGGAGTATCAATAATGTTGAGCCGGTGGTCATGCCAGTAACAAGTGGTGGCAGCTGATTGGATGGTAATACCGCGTTCTTGTTCTTGCTCCATGAAATCGGTAGTAGCAGCACCGTCGTGTACTTCCCCCGTTTTATGTATTTTACCGGTCAGTTTCAAGATCCTTTCGGTCGTGGTTGTTTTCCCAGCATCAACATGTGCGAAAATGCCAATATTTCTGTAGTTTGATAAGTCAGTCATGTGTTTGTGCTCAATGTTTAGAAGCTTTATTTTCGGACGCGCGCGAGTATAACGGATATTAAAGGACTATATTAAAATAAATCGCTATAAATCTCGATAAATGCAACAAACTAAGCTTTTTCAAGCCGTCTCCAATTAAATGGTTGGCACTAATTTTTAATTAGCCAATGTTTTCTCGGAAACTTGAATTGCAACTAATTGCGACATTGACTATTACTGAATTCGTTATACCATGAGCTGGCATTTTGGAGCGTGAAATAGTGTAGTGGTGCTGAGTTAAGATTTTATGTTGTTAATGAGTTTAAATAAACTCAATGGGTTAGCGATTGCGTTTGCTTAGGAGACGTCGAGATGGCAAAAGAAAAATTTGAAAGAAACAAGCCTCATGTCAATGTGGGTACGATTGGTCATGTTGATCATGGCAAGACTACTTTGACAGCTGCTTTGACGAGGGTTTGTGCTGGGGAATATGGTGGTGAAGTTAGGGCGTTTGACCAGATTGATAATGCTCCGGAAGAGAGGGAGCGTGGGATTACAATTTCCACGGCGCATGTTGAGTATGACTCTCCGGATCGTCACTATGCCCACGTGGATTGTCCTGGGCATGCTGATTATGTGAAAAATATGATTACCGGTGCGGCGCAGATGGATGGTGCAATTTTGGTGTGCGGTGCTACCGACGGCCCTATGCCTCAAACTCGCGAGCACATACTCTTGGCGAGACAAGTTGGTGTCCCCTACGTGATAGTTTTTCTGAACAAGGCTGATTTGTTGGCTGATGATTGCGGCGGTGTAGGCTCTGAAGAATATGATGAGATGGTTGAGTTAGTTGAGATGGAACTCCGCGAACTACTTGATCTCTACGATTTCCCGGGTGACGACACGCCTATTATTATCGGCTCTGCGTTGATGGCGTTAGAAGGCAAGGACGACGATGGATTAGGCACATCTTCGATAACTAAGCTGGTTGAAACGCTTGACAGTTATATACCAGAACCAGAACGGGCGATTGACCAGCCCTTTTTGATGCCAATAGAGGATGTTTTCTCTATTGCAGGTCGAGGCACTGTGGTTACGGGTCGTGTTGAGCGCGGGGTTGTTAAGGTTGGAGAAGAGATTGAAGTAATCGGGATCAATGAGACCAGCAAGACCACGTGCACGGGTGTGGAGATGTTTCGCAAGCTCTTAGATGAAGGCCGAGCGGGGGAGAATGTTGGAGTGTTATTACGCGGGACAAAGCGCGATGAAGTAGAACGTGGCCAAGTTCTAGCGAAGCCCAGTTCGATAACACCCCATACTTCATTTGAAGCTGAAGTATATGTTTTGTCAAAGGATGAGGGCGGTCGTCATACGCCCTTTTTTAAAGGGTATCGTCCACAATTTTATTTTCGGACCACAGACGTCACTGGTGCAGTTGAATTGCCCGATGGTGTGGAAATGGTGATGCCTGGTGATAATATACAGATGTCTGTCACGTTGATTGCACCAATCGCGATGGAAGATGGATTAAGATTTGCAATACGCGAAGGTGGACGAACAGTAGGTGCTGGTGTTGTATCGAAAATTGTAGAGTAATTTCTNCGAGNAGATCTAAAGCAAAATTTGATTGAAAATTGAGAGTCCANAATATTNATCTNGAGAGCGGGGATCAAACTNGTAACAACTCACAAATAACTTGACTCTTTTAATGAGCGGAACTAGAATTCGCCCTCCGTTTTTGACGTATAGGGTTAACAATCGGAAGCGCCTTGGCGGAGATAAAACGATAAATAGGGCTGATAAAAGTGCAAAACCAAAGTATAAGAATTCGCTTGAAGGCGTTCGACCATAAGTTGATAGATACTTCGACGCAAGAGATAGTTGAAACAGCCCGGAGAACTGGCGCTCAGATACGTGGACCGATTCCTCTGCCGACTAGACGAGAGAAATTTACAGTGCTCATATCACCCCACGTTAACAAGGACGCTCGCGATCAGTATGAAATACGAACGCACAAGAGGTTGCTGGATATTGTCAGCCCGACTGAGAAGACCGTGGATGCGTTGATGAAGTTAAATTTGGCTGCTGGCGTTGAGGTTCAGATCAGTCTTAGTTAAAAAGAATCTTTTTTCCTGAAAGATGGGCTTTTTGCAATGTAACGTTCTGAAATGAGCGGCCTTAGCGGGTTAGAAGCCCCTTGCATTTGAGAGGTTAAAAATGAGCGTAGGCTTAGTAGGCCGAAAGTGTGGGATGACGAGAGTTTTCACTGAGGAGGGGCGTTCAGTTCCAGTAACAGTAATTGAAGTTACCCCTAATCGCATTACTAGANTTAAGACNAAAGANANGGACGGTTACANGAGTATACAGGTTACTGTNGATTCNAAGAAAGCGTCNAGATTATCGAAGCCTGTGGCTGGNCAATTTAGAAAGACCAAAGTTGAAGCNGGGCGGGGCCTTTGGGAATTTAAGACNGATGGTTCANAGGANCNGTTTGAAGTGGGTGAAGCNCTNANCCTAGGCAGGTTTGAAGAAGGCCAGCTTGTGGATGTTTCTGGCACTTCCAAAGGGAAAGGGTTCCAGGGAGGTGTCAAGCGATGGAACTTTAGCATGCAAGATGCGACACATGGAAACTCTCTCTCGCATCGCGCGCCTGGTTCTATTGGTCAAAACCAAACGCCCGGTAAGGTTTTTAAAGGCAAAAAAATGGCAGGGCATATGGGCTCGGAAAAAGTCACCACTCAGAACCTGCAAATTATAAAAGTTGATCAAGCTCGGCAATTGATATTAATAAAGGGGGCAGTCCCAGGGGCTCCGGGCGGCAATCTTGTTATAACGCCAGCGGTTAAAGGATAAAAGACTATTATGGAGCTTACGATACTTTCATCGACCGGCGATAACGATGCTATTTCTGTATCGGAAAAGACGTTTGGAAAAGATTTCAATCAAGACTTGGTTCATCAAGCTGTGGTGGCTTTTCTAGCTGGAGCCCGACAAGGAACTCGTTCGCAGAAGAACCGGTCTGCGGTGTCAGGGGGGGGCAGGAAACCCTATCGTCAAAAAGGCACCGGTAGGGCGCGTGCTGGAACTATTCGGAGTCCGATATGGCGGTCAGGAGGAGTAACTTTTGCCGCAAAACCTCACGATCATAGTAAAAAGCTCAACCGGAAGATGTATCGGTCTGCAATGCGCTCTATCCTCTCCGAATTAGCAAGACAAAAAAGATTGATTGTTGTTGAAGAGTTTTCTTTAGATGTTCCCAAGACCAAAAATTTGGTTGCTAAGTTGTCTGACTTAGCAATGAAAGAGGCTTTAATTTTAACCGAGGATACCGACGAGAACCTTCAGTTGGCTGCGCGTAATCTTTACCGAGTTGAAAGCTGCAGTGTTAGGAACTTAGATCCAGTGAAATTGATCAAATTTGACAATGTTCTCGCTACTGTTGCTGCGATTAAAAAGCTGGAAGAGTTGCTGACATGAACCCACAACGCATTTTTAAAGTAATCATCGAGCCTCACGTTACGGAGAAAACAGCTATGCCATCCGGTGACGAAAATCTTGTGGTTTTTAAGGTGGCGTGTGATGCCAAGAAACGAGAAATTAAAACTGCTGTTGAGAGTTTATTCAATGTGGTTGTAGAAAACGTCAGGGTGGCTGTTGTGAAAGGGAAAACCAGACGCACAAAAAATGGAATTGGAAAACGCAGTGATTGGAAGAAGGCTTATATAAGATTGGCCGACGGAAACGACATTGATTTTTCAGTGATGGAGTGAGTGAAGTATGCCAGTTGTTAAAAGAAAACCGACCTCTCCTGGACGAAGATTTGTCATCGGCGTTGTAAATCCCGAGTTGCACAAAGGGAAAGGTTTTTCACCGCTATTGGCACCTAAAAAACGTACCGGCGGGCGCAATTCAAGCGGGCGTATCACGACGAGACATATTGGNGGTGGNCATAAACAGCGATATAGNATAATTGATTTTAAAAGAAACAAGGATGGTATTCCCGCCAAAGTTGAGCGTTTAGAGTATGACCCGAATCGCAGTGCAAATATAGCGTTGCTTTGCTATTTGGACGGAGAGCGCAGGTATATCATTGCGCCGAGAGGATTGGTTGCTGGGGACACCGTTATATCGGGCGTTGATGCGTCTATAAAGGTTGGTAACGCCCTGCCAATCANCAGGATACCGCTTGGTTCTCTAGTACATTGTGTCGAAATGAAACCTGGCAAAGGGGCTCAGATTGCGCGAAGTGCAGCTGGCTCGGCGCAATTGGTGGCAAAAGAGGGTAGTTACGCGACTTTGCGATTGCGCAGTGGTGAGATGCGAAAATTACTATCAAAGTGCCGTGCTACCATCGGAGAAGTTTCTAACAGCGAGCATAGTCTAAGATCTCTAGGTAAGGCNGGAGCAGCAAGGTGGCGTGGGGTCCGCCCAACGGTTCGTGGGGTCGCCATGAATCCTGTAGACCATCCTCATGGCGGTGGAGAAGGGCGCACATCTGGCGGCCGTCACCCGGTGTCGCCATGGGGAATGCCCACCAAAGGGTATAAAACGCGTAAAAATAAGCGTACCGATAAATACATTCTTCGTCGTAGAAGGTAATTGGCGTTCGTATGTTACAACAGGAGATTTTGAATTGCCGCGTTCATTGAAGAAAGGACCATTCGTCGACCATCATCTTATGAAAAAGGTGGAACTGGCAGCGGAATCGCGAGATAGACGGCCCATAAAGACTTGGTCTAGACGGTCTATGATACTGCCAGAGATGGTCGGTCTGACCATTGCCATCCACAATGGGCGGCAACACATTCCGGTGCTAATCAGCGAGGAGATGGTGGGGCACAAGTTAGGAGAGTTTTCACCAACGCGAACTTATCGTGGCCATGCTGCAGATAAAAAGGCGACGCGTTAAATTCGCGTTACGTTCAAATTAGAGAGGCAAAAAATGGTGGAAGTTGCGGCGATTCTGAAGGGTGCGAGAATATCGGCGCAAAAAGTGCGTCTGGTAGCGGACCAGATCCGCGGAAGAGGCGTGGAGGAAGCGCTGGATATGCTTCAGTTTAGTGGACGGAAAGGAGCTCGCTTGCTTAAGAAGGTTCTTGAATCGGCCATCGCAAATGCTGAACACAATGCTGGGGCTGACATCGACGACCTCTTAATATCCTCTGTTTTCGTTGATGAGGGTAAAACAATGAAACGGATAAAGCCCAGAGCAAAAGGGAGAGCGGACAGGATATTGAAACGAAGTTGTCACATCACTATAAAAGTTGCTGAGAANTAGGTACAGGTNGGGAGATATTTGATGGGCCAAAAAGTTCACCCAACTGGAATTCGGTTGGGCATCGTAAAAAATCATAGCTCTACTTGGTACGCCGGTAGTAAGGATTATCCGTTGAAGCTATACCAAGATTTGGCTGTTAGAGAATTCATATGTAAACGCTTGGAGCATGCGTCAGTTAGTCGTGTCGATATCGAGCGTCCATCAGATAGCGCTCGCATTTCCATTCACACCGCCAGACCAGGTATCGTTATTGGCAAAAAAGGTGAGGATGTTGAGAACCTTCGCAAAGAAGTTGCTAAGAGAATGGGGTGTCCGGTGCAAATTAACATAGAGGAAATCCGAAAGCCTGATCTGGATGCCTCTCTGACCGCACAGAATGTGGCTCAGCAATTGGAGCGTCGAGTAATGTTCAGGCGGGCTTGCAAAAGAGCGCTTCAAAACGCTATGCGTGGAGGTGCACTTGGGATTAAGATTCAGGTGAGCGGTAGGCTGGGCGGCGCTGAGATAGCCCGGACAGAGTGGTATAGAGAAGGACGGGTCCCATTGCACACTTTAAGGGCTGATATTGACTATGCAATTGCTAGAGCCAACACGACCTATGGTGTCATAGGGGTAAAGATTTGGATCTTCAAAGGTGAGATTTTAGGAGGCGATCAGTCGGAACAGGCTTTTAATCTGAAAAAGAGTACCAGAAATTAGGTAATAAGGACTAGTAGTAATGCTGCAACCTAAGCGCACAAAATTTCGCAAAATGCATAAGGGCCGTAACAGAGGATTGTCCTCGAGGGGAAGTAGGGTTAATTTTGGTGAGTTCGGTTTGAAAGCTACTGGCCGAGGTAGAGTTACGGCACGTCAAATTGAAGCTGCGCGTCGTGCTATCTCCAGACATATAAAGCGGGGAGGTAAAATCTGGATTCGTGTGTTTCCGGATAAACCAATCACAAAAAAACCTTTAGAGGTCAGAATGGGTAAAGGAAAAGGTAACGTCGAGTATTGGGTCAGTTTAGTGCAGCCAGGGCGTGTCCTGTTCGAGCTTGAAGGTGTTAGTGAGCAGCTCGCGGGAGAGGCTTTTGAGCTTGCCAGTGCCAAGCTTCCCATTACCACAACGTTTGTTAAGCGGTCGGTAATGTAATTATGGAAGTGGATGAATTACGTAAAAAGACAAGCGATGAATTGTTAGAGGCTCTGAGTATTGAGTTGAAAGAACAGTTCAAGCTCCGAATTCAAAAAAGTTCAGGTGAGTTCAACCAAACCCACTTGATAAAATTGTCTCGTCGTAACGTTGCTAAGATAAAAACGGTAATGACGGAAAAGGCGGGAGGATAGAATGGCAGCTGTCACAAAAAAGACGCGGAGTTTAGCCGGAAGAGTTGTGAGCGATAAGATGAGTAAAACCGCAACCGTACTGGTGGAACGTCGAGTTAAGCACCAGATGTACGGGAAAATATTGACCAGATCCTCAAAAATAAAAGTACATGACGAAAAAAATGAAGCAAAAATAGGTGATTTGGTTACTATTTCAGAGGGTAAACCAAAATCTAAATCGAAGTCATGGATACTCTTGAGCGTGGATGAAAGGGCCGCAGTTTAATAATTGCATTATTAACAATAATAGCTGGATAAGACAATGATTCAGACAGAAAGTTATCTCGATGTAGCTGATAATAGTGGTGCGCGCCGTGTCATGTGTATTAAGGTTTTAGGCGGGTCCCACCGGCGCTATGCTCGGGTAGGGGACGTGATCAAGGTGACTGTTAAAGAAGCTATCCCGCGTGGTAAAGTCAAAAAGGGTCAAGTCATGAGTGCCGTTGTGGTTCGCACCAAAAAAGGTTTGCGACGGCAGGATGGAAGCTCAATCAAGTTTGATGACAATGCGGCTGTGCTCCTGAACGCAAGCCTTGCGCCTATCGGAACTCGCATTTTTGGACCCGTCACGCGTGAGCTCAGGAATGAGCGCTTTATGAGAATCATTTCTCTTGCGCCAGAAGTGTTATAGGAGCAGATTCTAAAATGGCAATGGCTAAAATCAGACGCGACGATGAAGTCATAGTGCTTGCCGGAAAAGACAAGGGTAAGCGAGGAAAGGTCGTAAAGATTATTGATGGGGGGCGGGTGATCGTTGGAGGGGTTCAACTGGTCAAGAAGCACCAAAAACCGAATCCTCAATTGGGAGTNCAAGGCGGNATCATAGAACGAGAGGCTCCTATTCATGTGTCGAATATCGCTATATTTAACGCAGAGACGAATAAAGGCGATAGAGTGGGTTTCAAAATGTCGGAAGACAATAAGAAGATTCGTTTCTTTAAGTCAACGGGTAAATCGATCGATAGCTGATTTAATAGGGCATTAGTATGATCCGATTAAAAGAACTATACNGAAACGAGCTAANCGAAAAGCTCAAGNCTGAGTTAACTTTATCAAATCTGATGGAGGTTCCNCGNCTCTCTAAGATTACTTTAAATATGGGTGTTGGAGAAGCTATTGGTGATAAGAAAGCTCTTGAGAGTGCGGTGTCTGATCTTACTCTAATTTCGGGGCAAAAACCGGTGGTTACGAAAGCCCGAAAATCAATAGCCGGTTTCAAAGTCCGACAAGGATGGCCGATTGGGGCAAAAGTTACTCTTCGAAGAAACCGAATGTACGAATTTCTGGAGCGTTTGATCGGAATAGCGATCCCTAGGATCAGAGACTTCCGAGGCATCAGTCCCAAGCAGTTTGATGGGAGAGGAAATTTTTCAATGGGAATTAATGAGCAAATAATTTTTCCCGAAATCGACTACGAGAAAATCGATAAAATACGAGGTATGGATATAAGCATTACCACAACGGCGAGAAATGACGTTGAGGGCTTGGCGTTGTTGAAAGCTTTTAATTTTCCTCTGAAGGGGCGTTAAAATGGCAAAAGTTTCTATGGTTCAGCGTGAAAAAAAGCGAGCACGAACGGTCGAAAAGTATGCAAAAAAGCGAACGGATCTTAAAGCCATAATAGGAGATATAAAGAGCTCTGACGAAGAACGATGGGAAGCGCAAATTAAGTTGCAGAAGCTTCCGAGGGATTCCAGCCCATCACGCCGGCAAAATCGTTGTCGCATCACCGGTAGACCCCATGGTGTATATCGCAAATTTGGCTTGTGTCGGAACATTCTTCGTGAAGTGGCCATGCGTGGCGAGGTTCCGGGGTTGGTCAAGTCGAGTTGGTAGGAAGAGGAAATTCTATATGAGTATGCAAGATCCAGTTGCGGACATGTTGACAAGAATCCGTAATGCGCATCACAGGAATAAGGTAGATGTAAGCATCCCATCCTCGGCAGTAAAAATCTCAATTGCCGGGGTCTTAAAAGATGAAGGATACATCAATGATTTTCGTGTGAGCGATGGAGCGAAGCCGATGTTGGTGCTCAATTTAAAGTATTTTGAGGGCAAGCCCGTGATCGCAGAAATAGACCGCATTAGCAAACCCAGCTTACGTCAGTACCGAGGTAAAAATGATTTGCCAAAGGTGCGTGGAGGTTTAGGTATGGCCATAGTTTCAACAAGCAGAGGTGTTATGACCGATCGATCAGCCAGAGCTGCTGGGATTGGTGGTGAGGTCTTGTGTACCGTATTTTGATGGGGTAAATATATGTCTAGAGTGGCAAAAAAACCCGTCCAGCTCCCATCTGATGTCCAGATTACTATGACGGGTACCGAAATTTCGGTCAAAGGCGGCAAAGGCGAGTTGTCTATGTTTCTCAATGGAGAGGTTGAAGTTGTCAAGGAGGGTGACAAGCNGACTTTTGCCCCTAGAGGCGGTTCCGCATTTGCCAGAGCCATGTCGGGCACCACGAGAGCGCTGGTCAGCAACATGGTAACTGGCGTTAGTGATGGATTCCAAAAAAAAATTGAGTTGTTCGGAGTCGGCTTTCGAGCACAAGTGCAGGGGAGGAGCATAAATTTGACGTTGGGGTTTTCCCATCCTGTAATTTATGATCTGCCGGAGGGTGTATTCGCGGAAACACCTAGCCAAACGGAGCTGCTACTCAAGTCCTCGGATAAGCAAAAGTTGGGACAGGCGGCGGCGGAGATTCGAGCATTTAGGCCTCCAGAGCCCTATAAAGGGAAAGGGGTGAGAATCGAGAATGAGCATATAAGACGCAAAGAAGCGAAGAAAAAGTAATAGGACTGAAGATGACCGGTAAAAAAACGTCACGTCTACGCAGAGCCAAGCGTGCAAGAATGAAAATTAGGCAGCACAGATCAGTGAGTCTGTGCGTGAATCGAACTCCACGACATATGTATGCTCAAGTTATTAGTTCCGACGGCGACCGGACTCTGGCTAGCGCGTCTACCTTGGAGCAAGATTTGAGGTCAGGTAATACCGGAAACATTGATTCGGCCGCTTTGGTGGGAAGGCTGGTTGCTGAGCGGGCAGTTGCCGCTGGCATTAAACAAGTTGCCTTTGATCGAAGTGGATTTAAATATCATGGTCGAGTGAAAGCTCTGGCGGATTCGGCGAGAGAGGCCGGCCTCAAGTTTTAATATAGGATAGTGAGTTATGGCTTTGATAGATCAAGATGCTGCCGAGGGAATGATAGAAAAGTTGGTGCAGATTAACCGTGTGGCAAAAACAGTTAAAGGGGGAAGAATATTTGGTTTTACCGCTTTGACTGTGGTCGGGGATGGAAATGGAAAAGTGGGTTTTGGTCGAGGAAAGGCTCGTGAGGTGCCGCAGGCAATTCAAAAAGCGATGGAAGCAGCCCGCAGGAATATGATCACGGTAGCCCTGGATGGTTCGACAATTCAATATCCAACTAAAGGTATACATGCCGCTTCAAAAATATATATGCAACCAGCTTCAGAGGGCACTGGAGTGATAGCAGGAGGGGCTATGCGAGCCGTTCTCGAGCTGGCAGGTGTTCAGGATGTCTTAGCAAAGTGCTATGGCTCAACGAATCCAGTAAATGTCGTGCGGGCCACCTTCAACGCACTTAGAGAGATGAGGTCTCCAGAGGACGTCGCACTTAAAAGAGGAAAGGCAGTTGAAGAAATTCTGAACTAGTTGTTCGACATGTATGAATCAATGGATTGGGAAGGATTAAAATGGCGAAAACAAAAACACTCAAAGTGACTCTCACTAAGAGCGTAATTGGTCGTTTAAAAAGTCATAAAGCTTGTATAACCGGACTGGGCTTGAGACGGATTGGTCATACTGTAATTGTTGAAGATACGGCTGCAGTTCGTGGAATGATAAACAAAGCGAGTTATATGTTGCGAGTAGAGGCAGATTAACGTGTATTTGAATACTTTAAGACCAGCGCCGGGAAGAAATAAGGAACCAAAACGTGTTGGCCGCGGAATTGGTAGCGGCTGCGGGAAGACCGCAGGTCGAGGTCACAAAGGTCAAAAATCCCGCTCAGGGGGGTCGGTCCGTCCGGGATTCGAGGGCGGTCAAATGCCTTTGCAAAAACGCTTACCAAAATATGGTTTCAGTTCTCGTCTCGCCTTTGTAACTGCAGAGATAAGACTATCTGAACTAAATCTCACTGACGCCAGCATAATAGACATGGCGGAGCTTCGTAAGGCAGGATTAATTAAAAGTAGTTGTCGTCGAGCGAAGGTTTTTGCGTCCGGCGAAATCAAAAGGGCTATTTCATTGAAGGGGGTAGCCGCGACAAAAGGTGCTGCGGCCGCTATCAAGGAAGCTGGCGGCGAGGTGGAAGGTTAGCTGTTTATGGCCGCAATCGCAGCATTAAGAGATCAGAAAGGCTTGAGCGAGCTATGGGCTCGTCTGCGTTTTTTGTTTTTGGCGATCATCATCTATCGTATTGGTACGCACATCCCCGTGCCTGGATTTGACCCTGACCGTTTGAGTGCGCTTTTTACACAAAATCAAGGAACGTTTCTTGGGCTTTTCAACATGTTCTCTGGCGGGGCGTTAGAGCGCATGAGTATCTTGGCGCTTGGGGTAATGCCCTATATATCTGCGTCAATTATTATGCAGCTGCTAGCAGCAACGGTACCAACCTTAGAACAACTCAAAAAAGAAGGGGACTCTGGGCGTAGGAAAATTAATCAATACACAAGATATGGAACGGTGATTTTGTCTTTAATTCAAGGTACTGCGATGGCTGTTGGTTTTGCATCGCAAGGACTCGCCTATGAGGTAAATGTGTTATTTTACATGGTTGCTATTGCCTCTCTGGTAGCGGGAGCAGTTTTTCTCATGTGGTTAGGAGAACAGATCACTGAGCGTGGCATTGGAAATGGGATATCTATGTTAATTTTTGCTGGAATTGTTGCAGGTATACCAGGAGCTATTGGTCAAGCTCTAGAATCTGCGCGACAAGGTGATATAAATCCTGTAATGTTAATTTTCATTCTCATCATAGCAGTGGCAGTAGTTTACTTTGTTGTTTTTATAGAAAGAGGTCAACGTCGTTTAAAAGTTAACTATGCGCAGCGGCAAGGACGAAAGGCGTACAACGCACAAACATCTCATTTACCATTAAAGGTAAACATGTCCGGGGTGATTCCGGCAATATTTGCGAGTAGTCTGCTTCTGTTCCCTACCTCGATTAGTCAGTGGTTTGGACAAGGCTCAGGCGCGCCCTCATGGCTTCAAGATGCAGCTATTTTAATAGGTCCCGGACAACCTCTACATATTATATTATTTTCTGCTCTAATTATTTTCTTTAGTTTTTTCTATACGGCGTTGATGTATAACCCCAAGGAAGTTGCAGACAACCTTAAAAAGGGCGGTGCATTCCTGTCAGGCATCAGGCCAGGTGAGAATACCGCCAAATATATAGATACTGTAACCACTCGATTGACCTTGATTGGTGGAATTTATATTACGTTAATCTGCCTAATGCCACAGTTTTTGAACGTCTACTTTAATGTNCCNTTCTATTTNGGTGGCACATCNCTNTTAATNGCNGTTGTNGTGACAATGGATTTTATGGCTCAAATCCAGTCACACCTNATGTCNCAGCAATANGACTCGCTGATGAAGAANGCNAATNTGAAGAATNTTGGTAGAAAATAGAGAGAGGNTNCCAGTGAAAGTNAGAGCATCTGTTAAAAAAATCTGCCGAAANTGNAAGGTCATNAAGCGTAAAGGGGTCGTTCGCGTGATTTGCAGTGNTGANCCCCGCCATAAGCAAAGACAAGGCTAATCAGGTTGATTTTTTCCTTATCAATCGCTATGCTACATCGCCATTTTACGGGCGTCGTTGACTTTCTGAAGAATTTTAAAGAGTGTGGAGTAATATAAATGGCCCGTATCGGCGGAATTAATATCCCTGACAACAAGCATGCCGTTATCTCGTTAACTTATATTTTTGGTATTGGTCGTCCAACTGCTAAAAGAATTTGCGCAGAGGTGGGTATTAAAGAGTCTTCAAAGGTCACCGAACTGGACGATGTTGAACTAGACAAGCTGCGTGCCTGCGTGGCCAAGAACGAGGTTGAGGGCGATCTTCGCCGTGACGTAAGCATGAACATTAAGCGGCTAATGGATCTCGGATGCTACAGAGGGTTGCGGCATCGCAGGAGCCTTCCGGTGCGAGGTCAGAGAACAAAAACAAATGCGCGGACACGAAAGGGCCCCCGGCGTCCCATAAAAAGATAGATTTTAGGATCAAAACTAATGGCAAAAGCTGTTGCTAAATCATCGAGAAAAAAAGTCAAAAAAACTGTTATTGACGGTATTGCACATATATATGCTTCTTTTAATAACACGATTGTGACTATCACTGACCGACAAGGAAATACTCTCTCATGGGCTACTGCCGGTGGGTCCGGATTTAGAGGTTCTCGCAAAAGCACACCCTTCGCTGCGCAAGTTGCGGCTGAGAGGGCCGGTGACATAGCTAAAGAATCGGGTATGAAAAATTTGGATGTTAAAGTTAAAGGACCTGGTCCTGGCAGAGAGTCGGCAGTCAGGGCATTAAATAACAGCGGATTCAAGATAATGAACATCATGGATGTTACTCCTGTGCCACATAATGGCTGCCGCCCACCGAAAAAGCGAAGAGTGTAAGAGGATTGCAAATGGCGAGGTATCTCGGACCCACCTGTAAATTGTCACGACGCGAAGGCACTGATTTGTTCCTAAAAAGCGGAGTTAGGCCGCTGGAATCTAAGTGCCGAGCGGACAGTGCTCCTGGTCAGCATGGTCAACGACGCGGTAGATTGTCAGATTATGCTGTTCAGCTCCGCGAGAAGCAAAAAGTTAGACGGATTTATGGGGTTTTAGAAAAGCAGTTTAAAAATTACTATAAGTCCGCCGCAAATAGAAGAGGGAATACTGGAGAGAATCTATTAGCCTTGCTTGAGCAGCGACTTGACAATGTCGTTTATCGAATGGGCTTTGGGGCTACTCGCGCAGAGTCGCGACAACTGGTGTCTCACAATGCCATTTTAGTAAATGGCAAAAGAGTTAACATTCCTTCTTACTGTGTGCAAGCCGGTGATTCAATTGCTGTTCGGGACAAGTCAAAGAAGCAGCTAAGGATTCAAGCAGCAGTTAAACTGGCAGCGCAACGGGGTGTGCCCGAGTGGCTTAACACCGATTCGAATGCCATGGAGGGTGTTCTCAGTCGAGTCCCTGATAGAGCTGACCTTTCTTCAGAGATCAATGAAAATCTGATCATTGAACTTTATTCAAAGTAAATAGTATAGAGTTATAACAGGGAATATTATGCAAAATTCACCCAACGAATTTCTTACTCCACGACACATTGATGTAACCTCTAAAAGCCCTACTCACGCAAAAATTATTCTCGAGCCTTTGGAGCGTGGTTTTGGGCACACTTTGGGTAATGCGCTTCGCCGAATTCTGCTCTCATCTATGTCTGGATGTGCGATTGTGGAGGTAGACATAGATGGTGTTGAGCATGAATATGGCGCAATTGAAGGCGTGCAAGAGGACGTAATGGAGATATTGCTAAATCTCAAAGGTGTTGCCGTGGTAATGGAAGGTCGGGACGATAACACGTTAACCCTTGACGTCACAGGACCAGGACCAGTTCTAGCAGGAGACATCCAACTTGACAACCACGTTGAGATAATCAATCCCGACCATTTAATTGCAAATATCGTTGGTGCAAAAAGGCTAAGTATGCAGCTTAGAGTGGAACGAGGGCGGGGCTATCAACCTGCCGATATGAGAGTTTTCGATGATGAGACAAGAGCGGTAGGAAGGTTAAAATTAGACGCCACTTTTAGTCCTGTATACAGCGTTTCATACAGTGTAGAGAGTGCCAGAGTAGAGAATCGGACCGATCTTGACAAGTTAGTTCTTGAATTAGAAACCAATGGAACTTTGGATCCTGAAAGTGCTATTCGGAGGGCATCGACCATTTTGCAACAACAGTTGTCTGTGTTTGTTGATATACAAGACCAATCTGTTGCAGAACCAGAGGAAGAAGAAATCGCAATAGATCCTATATTGCTTCGTCCCGTCGATGACTTGGAACTAACTGTTCGGTCTGCAAATTGTTTGAAAGCCGAAAGCATCTATTATATCGGCGATTTAATTCAGCGCACCGAAGTTGAGTTGTTGAAAACGCCAAATTTGGGTAAGAAATCACTTACCGAGATTAAGGACGTTCTGGCATCTAGGGGATTATCCTTGGGGATGCGTTTGGAAAACTGGCCGCCAGTCAGTATTAAAAATGAACGAGAATTGGTGTAATTTCTTGAATCTAGTTTCGTCTACCCAATAGTTCAAGGAGCATTATAATGCGTCATCGATATAGTGGTCGGAAGCTCAACATGACGGGTTCCCATCGAAGGGCTATGTTTCGTAATATGACTGCCTCACTTGTTGAGCATGAACTTATTCGGACAACTCTTGCAAAAGCAAAAGAGTTACGCGGCTTTGCTGAACCCATAATTACGATCTCTAAGAACGATTGTGTGGCTAATAGACGATTAGCTTTTAATCGCCTTCGCAACAAAGCGGCGGTCGGTAAGTTGTTCGCCGATCTAGGTCCTCGCTACGCAAATAGGCCCGGAGGATATTTACGCATATTGAAATGCGGGCGTCGAATTGGTGACAACGCAGCCATGGCCTACGTCGAGCTTGTGGATAGACCAATTCCTATCAAGGCTGACGAAACGTCAGAAATAGAAGCCTGATCATTCCTTCCGTTCATAGTGGGTGAAGAGCTGGGTTTCCAAATTCATTATTCGCAGTCTTCCGCCCCAGATATATCCTGTATCCAAAGGGAAAAGTCGCTCGCCAATGAAACGACCCTGAATGTCCGACCAATGTCCAAAGACGATGGCCCTATCTTTGCACAGGCGATTTGGATGTTCGAACCATCCTGCAAAGCCTGTACTTTGATCCCATGCGGATGAGTGTGCTGTCGTTCTACTGAAATCGATTAATCCAGTTGAATCGCATCGACGCATGCGGGTTAAATAGTTAGCTATAGACCGCCATCGGACCGGGCCAGCAAGAGATTCAGACCATTGATCCGGAGTATTGGTGTACATGTTTGAAAAAAAGGTACTACTTTCCGTCGAGACAAGCACGGCAGATAACTCATTCGCTAGACGTCGGGTTGTTTTTAGGGACCATTGAGGTGGAATGCCTGCATGAACAATAGTATACGGCTCAAAATCAATTAAAAGAGGCTGTTGCATTAACCAACGAAAGAGTTCATGCCTGTCGGGGGCGGTTAACACCGCTTCTAGGGTGTCATTTTTGGTTGGAGTTTTGTAGCCATGGCCTATAGCTAAAAGGTGGAGATCATGATTGCCAAGCACCATTTGAAAAGCATCGCCAAGATCGTAACAAAAACGAAGAGTCTCCAGTGACTGACTTCCACGATTCACCAGATCGCCGGTCGAAATTAAGAGATCATTCTCGGGATCGAAATGTACCATATCTAAGATGTTTCGGAGGCCATCAAAACATCCTTGTATGTCCCCAATTGCATAGGCAGTCATTCAGTGCACCGAGGCGGGTGAAGCCAGTAAAAAGGGTTCAATCTTTGCAGTAAAGCCTGCCCCGTTTCCATTTTTGAACTCGTAACTTCCCTGCATTGTTCCGACCGGAGTATCCATAACAACTGCGCTAGTATACTCAAAAGTGCTGCCGGAGTTGATGATTGGCTGCTGACCGACAACGCCATCCCCTCGGACTTCTTTTCTGACTTGAAGTCCGTCGATAATTATCCAATGACGGCTTAATAGGGTTACATCAAGTTTACCATCATTACTAATTGTGATTGTGTAAGCGAAAGCAAAACGTCGCTTGGTCGGGTCTGACTGTTCTTGCAGATACTTACTTTTCGTATCTATTCTAACGTGGTCTGTCATTTATTTGATTCTCTTTTTAGATGAACAATGTTGCTTATTTTGACGAAGTCAGCTACTGATAGATCCTCCGGACGTCTGGATAAATCGATTTCGTTCTCAAGCATTATCAGTGCGCTTTGTGGACAGTCTAAAGAATTACGTAAGATTTTTCGTCGCTTTTGGAAGCAACCTTTGACTATTTGATTGAGAAGTTTCTCGCAGAAAGCAACCGTCGGTTTTTTTTGGTGGGGTACTAGACGTGTGAAAGTCGATTCAACTTGAGGGATTGGTCTAAAGGCGCTGGGCGGAACGGCAATCAAAGGCAAGACTTTAAAATGGTACTGGACAATAACCGAGAGTCGACCGTATTCTTTAGTTTTTGGATCAGCTACCAACCTGCTAGCCACTTCTTTTTGCAACATGAAGTGCAAATCTTTGATGAGTTCTATTTGACTAATTATTTGGAACAAAAGCGGCGTTGAAATATTATAGGGAAGGTTTCCGATCAAACGAAGTTTACTGTCAGATTTAAAATTGGCATAGTCGGTTTTTAAAGCGTCTTGTTCATGTACTAAAAAGTCTTTAAATCTACTGTATTTTTTTTTCAAAAGCTGTACGAGCTCGCGATCCACTTCGATAGCTTGCATCTTCGGGCATAGTGACACTAAAAAATCGGTCAGGGCACCCTTTCCAGGGCCTATTTCTATTAGATTGTCTTCCCCTGTTGCATTAACAAAAGATATAATTTTTTCAATAATTGCTTTGTCAGCGAGGAAGTTCTGACCAAAACGTTTCCTTGGATGATGGACTGGATTCAACCCATCACCCTACCACTCATATCTGAGGCCATCTGAATAGCTACTTTAAGGCTTCCGGGGTTCGCGAGTCCAGTCCCGGCGATGTCAAGTGCAGTCCCATGATCTACGGAGGTACGAATTATTGGAAGTCCTAAAGTAATATTGGCAGCGTTGCCAAAGCTTTGATACTTTAAGACCGGCAGACCCTGGTCATGATACATCGCTAACACGACATCAGATTTATCTATAAACTTTCGCGTAAATACCGTGTCGGCAGGGAGTGGGCCGAGAATATCTTTCCCGTTTTTTCTCATTTCTTGCAGAAGTGGAGCAATAAATTTCACTTCTTCTTTCCCCAGATGGCCAGACTCGCCGGCGTGCGGATTTAGACCACAAACCAAGATTTTTGGGTCAGAGATGCCGAATCGTTTTTGTAATTCTTGATACAAGATGTCAATTACAGAGTGCAACAGTTGCTCAGTGATTGCCGAAGCCACAGATTTCAGTGGCAGATGTGTGGTAGCAAGAGCCACTCTCATTTCTGAACTGGCTAGCATCATAACGACCCGTTCCGTGTCAGTTTTTTTTGCAAAGTGCTCAGTGTGACCACTAAAAGCAATTCCCGCTTGATTAATAATTGATTTTTGTACTGGCCCAGTAACGACGGCGCCACAACTTTTCGATTGGCACGCCAGAATGGCTTGGTCTATGCAGTCAACGACATATTGCGCATTTGATACATCTAGTTTGCCCGCCAGGGCTCGCTTGGCCATGGAAATTGGATGTACGGCTAATTCTCCTGCACGCAGTGGAAGGGGTTTGACAGCAGCTTCGCGCAAAGAGAGCGGGAGGCCTAGCTGTTTGGCTCGGCTCAAAAGCATATCTGGATCTGCAAAAGCTACCAATTCATGATCTGAGCCATGTTGAATGCTTTGGATTGTGACATCTGGCCCGACACCCGCGGGCTCTCCTGGTGTTAGTGCGAGACGAAGGGTCATGATGCGCTGTTAGGCTTAATCTCGATAAATGCCTCGTCTCTTATCTCTTGCAGCCAAACCTGAAGTTCTTCCTCATATTTACGCTGTCTTAGCAGATTTTGAGCCTTATTACGCATGATTTCTTGGCTAAAATCTTGTCGGCGGCGTTCTGTAACCTGAAGGACGTGCCAACCAAATTGAGAACGGAACGGGATACTAATTTCGTTGATAGCGATTGTTTCCATTATGTTTTCAAATTCCGGTACAAACATACCCGGTGTCGACCAGCCTAGCTCACCTCCACTGAGCGCTGAACCTGAGTCTTCCGAGTAATCTTTAGCTAGCAATGCAAATTCTTCACCAGCTTCAGCTCTAGCGCGNAGNNTTTCAAGCAGGTCAACAGTGCTGTCTGAGTCGCGGATTTGATTGGGTGTAACGAGAATATGGCGCACAAAGTGTTGTTCCACTAATTGCTGGCCTCCTCCTCTGCGATCATAAAGTTTGATGAGATGATAACCTGCGTCACTTCGAACTGGGGGTGAAATCTCATCGATATCTAGTTGCTCAATGGCATTGATAAAAACTTCTGGCAGCTGCGCAAGCTTTCTCCAACCTAAGTCACCGCCTTCAAGTGCTGTTTGGTCGGCTGAATGGGTAATGGCCAGTTGTCGAAAGTCAGAATCTAGAGATTGCTCTAATATGCTGAGAGCTTTATCCAAAGCCGAATCGGCAATATCAATTTTTGCATTCATTGGAACAGCTAATAAAATATGCCCCAGGTTAACATCCGGTGAGGTCAGGAATCTTCCCTCCTCTGAAATTAAGAAGTTATCTAATTCTTGTGTGCTTATGCGAATTCTCCGATTAACCTGGCTTTGCTGCACGCGCATGATAATCATCTCATCGCGTATTTGTTCTCTGAGGTCATTGATTGAAGAGCCTTGGCTTGTGGACNTGCTAACGTAACTTTCTACGCTCAATCCCGTGTTAGCTGCTACACGCTCTATCGCACTATTGACTTCCTGATCGGTTATCATGATGCCGGCGTTAAACCCAAGGTTCAGTTGAAGTCTTTCGGATATTAGACGTTCTAGAACTTGAGAGGATAAAATGTCTGGTGCAGGAGCTTGGGTGCCAGACTGTTGAACTTGTGCATAAACTGCTGAAGTTCTTTTATCAAGCTCGCTTTGAAGCACAACATCTTTATCTACTATTGCCACTACTCTTTCGAGAACTTGAATTTGAGAAAAACATGGAATACATAAAAATCCTAGATACCAAATTAATAACCTTGCTTTAAAACCCATCCTTAGTCTTATAGCCATAAATGCCCTTTTNAAGTATAGAATCGATCCGCCCGTCATTTCCTGCTAGCCCCTTAAATTGAATTTGAAACAATATACTATTTCTAGCTTGGAGATCTCTCTCAGGGTAAAAGACGTCATCATCCCGTCTTATTCCTCGGTGCGCAACTATACTA
Source organism: Porticoccaceae bacterium (assembly GCA_002692165.1). Classification (GTDB taxonomy): domain Bacteria; phylum Pseudomonadota; class Gammaproteobacteria; order Pseudomonadales; family Porticoccaceae; genus TMED48. The sequence continues at coordinate 12,336 of NZJL01000035.1, read as the reverse complement.
GCTCTCCAGCAACAGCTGTTATATTCCAATCCAGAAAAAATCTCCAGTTCTCTGCTATTTGTGAAATCATGATTCCAACGCCAAACAAAGTTAAGATTACTCGTTAGAGGCCAAAAACCCGAGATATCACCTTGTTTGATATCTTGACTAAAAACATTATTACCCAGCTGTTTTGGACGCCTAGTGAAGCGATAAGTGATATTGAGCAATCGATTATTTCGGTCTTTATAACGAACACCGATGTTGCTTTTTTCTAAAATATCTCTTTGAGTATCATATATTATCTCGCTTGCAAGACGCCAGTTTTGTGTCCAATGTGCTGACAAATTGAGAGCCATTGGAGACTTAGATTTTTGAAGTTCGTGAAACTCTTGAGGAGCACCCAAACTTACTTTTCGATCTTTAAGATAGAGTGCCTGCGCTATGCTCGCCTTAAATTTTTCTTGACCTGTTTTATTGTCGATAAATCTTGATGTGAGCGATAGAGTCACTCGATTCGCATCGGCAATTCTGTCGCCACCACTGAAGCGATTGTCTCTGAACAAAAGATCATAGGATGGCGTGAACTCGCGTGTATCAAAATCTGGGAGTGAGATTTGATCTCTAAAGGATGTATTTACATAGTAGATCCTAGGTTCAAGCGTCTGTTTGGTATCCTCATGTCCAGCAAGATCTCGTTCAAAAAATAATCCGCTGTCGATGGAAATCGTTGGGATGCTCACGGAGGGATTGTTATCACTGAGCGACAAAGTTTTGAGAGAGTAATATATATGTTGAAGTTTGGCTTTGGGCACGAAATATCCCCAGGAAAATCGCTTATCCCAAGCCATTGAGTACCTCAGATTAAGCCTTTGGCCCGCGATACGGTTGTCATCTCCGTGTTCGAAACGAGTGTATCTTTGGCNAATATCGACTAAAATATCTTTAGTTGGCCTAAAGGAACCATCAACGGAAATCTTAGGGAGAACGGAGTATTGTTCCTCGATATCTTTACTGATTATTTGATAATCTTCTGTTTCAATTCCAAAGTGCCAATGCCCCTTTTTATAGCTCGCCATTGTAACACGTGGGAGATGAGTCAAGCTGCGTTCGGTCAAGAACTGGGTACCCAAATCGTTGAAATAATCGGTGTCGCTTACTTTGTTAAGGTTGACATAGGTTTTCCAAGGGTGTTTAAACCCTCCGAGATGATCGAACGATGCAAGGTAGCGTGTCTGTCCATTGTAATCCGAATTTTCAGATCTTGACTCGACCTCTTTCCCTCCTCGATCGTTAAATAGCCACTGCCCGTTTAACTGAGTTTTGGACCAGGTCGAAAGATGGCGAAATTCCCCCCCAAAGGCAGCGCCTCGCTCACTAATATATCGCGGTGTAAGGGTGACATCATAATTTGAAGCAAGATTCCAATAGATGGGTTGTAAAATGTCAATGCCGTTTTGACGGTTAATTCCGACTGTGGGAAATAGTAGTCCAGACGAACGTTTGTTACTTATTGGGAATGTAATTCGTGGGAAGTAAAAAACAGGCAAGTCGCTTACCTCAAGTTTTGCACTTTTCACCGTGGCAAATCCTTCAGCCTGATTTATCTCGATTTGATTGGTGACCAATCGCCAAGTATTATCTTCGGGTTCACACGTAGAATATGTGGCGTCATCAACGACAATTAGACCATCCTCCCTGCGTTTTAGGAGTTTGGCTGTTCCTCTGACTGCAGAATTATGCAGCAAATAAGTTGCGTCCTTTATGTCCACCTCGCGGCTAGATGTGTCAATCTGCGCTTGGCTTCCGAGGAGAAGCATCCCTGGCTCTCTAAATTGGACATTACCCGTTAAAGAGACGTTGCGGCTGTTCTGGTCTATCACTGCTAGATCGCTTCTAACTTGTCGAAAGCCTTGAGATATTTGAACATCGCCCTCCAGAATAGCNACGTTTTCATTAAAGGCTTCTGTTTTACCTGCGCTAAAACGCAGGGCAGCATCTTCTGGATCAAGATCGGAATCAGGATAATTTCTCTTCGGCTCTATGTATGCCCCACAGCAATTTTCCGTTAGTCGAGCCTTTTGAGCAATTGACATATCAGATTCTTCCAACCAGTCGAGATTGTTCGTGGGGGCCACCCGTGCTTCGCTCGGATCTATTTTGGTCTCATAGCTTCTATTTGGAGGCTTATACGCTTCTTGAACACTTGTTGCGTTAATACCGCATAGCCATGAGCCATTTTGGTCGGATTCACAACTCCAATCGGCATCTAGACTGAGTGTTTCTGTGACAAAGCCGTTCAGAGCAAAAAAGACTAAAAGNATTAGCAGTAAGTTATCATGCTTTGCGTGCATTGCTTTCCTGCAAGCGCAGTTGAAAAAGGGCATAAAGAATGTTTGTTGAATCGTTAATTAGGTTGGTCAGCAGTGTAACTGAAAACCTTCAAGATTAGTGATCCTATTTATGTCAAATAAGATAGAATGCAAAAAAGCTCGACACTTTAGATTTAATCGATAAAGTCACATCAGGACCCAAAACATGACCGCTTTTCACAAAGATTTTAAAATTTGGGTGCGCCAACATCTCCCTAGATCAAGTTTGTTGGACGAGCCTATATGTCTTGCGCCACTGGAAGGAGATGCAGGCTTCAGATGTTACTTTAGATTAAATACCAAAACACCTCTGCTGGCGGTTTACTCCCCTCCACAGCATGAAGACAACTTAGCATTCGTTAGGACTTCGCATTATTTTGCTGCCGGAAATATAAAAGTACCAAAAATCTTTGCGGTTAATTTTGAAAAAGGCTTCATGTTGCTTCAAGATTTCGGAACACAGTTATTAAAGCCATTATTAACTCTGGACACCTTAGGGCAATATTATGACCTAGCCGAGGAGTTATTACTTGACCTACAGCGGCTTGATCCAGGGAATAAGATTTTCCCAAATTATGGAAAGGGCAAACTTGCTGCTGAACTAAAACTTTTCGAACAATGGTTCGTAAACAACCTGCTTATGCTGGACTTGTCCGCAAGCGATAGGGGTATGTTAACCGATTTCTTTGACCTGCTTACTGAAAACGCTTTGGAGCAGCCTAAGGTTATAGTGCACAGAGACTATCATTCGAGAAACCTCATGGTCCATAATAATGAGCTAGGTATTATCGATTATCAAGATGCAGTTATTGGCCCCATCACTTATGATTTAGTTTCTTTACTGAAGGATTGTTATCTGTCATGGCCCCAGGATATAGTTCAGCGAAGAGCACTGAGTTACAAAACCAGAGCCGTATCAAGAGGATTAATGCCGGAAACAAACGATGAAAAGTTTATTAAGTGGTTTGATTGGATGGGTCTTCAGCGTCACATCAAAGTTATGGGTATTTTCGCAAGATTATCAATACGAGATAACAAGCCAGCTTACTTGTGCGAGCTCCCNCAGGTAGTGGANTATGTCTTAAACACAACCTTTCATTATNCGGAGTTGAAAACTTTTAACCGTTGGTTTTCAAATAAGATATGTGTTTGCCTTCCCAGATATCCTTGGTACTCTGGATGCCGATAGCTTGTTGAGGTTTCAATTTGAAAGCGATGATTCTGTCCGCTGGTTTGGGTAATCGCCTTAGGCCGCTCACCGATACAATCCCTAAACCTATGCTTCCGGTATCGGGTAAACCGATTCTTCAGAGACATATTGAGAAATTGGTAGGAGTAGGCATTAAGGATTTAGTCATAAATACTCATTGGCTGGCCCATGAGATCGAGAATTACTTTGGAACGGGACATCGGTTGGGTGCTCAGATCCAATGGTCAAGGGAGGATACCCTTCTAGAAACTGGCGGCGGCATTGCCAATGCTCTGCCACTGTTGGGTGAGGATCCTTTCCTGTTAATTAACGGTGATATCTGGATAGATTATCCTATTAATTCCTTGATGGAAAGGGGTATAGACCAAGGAACAGATGCTCATTTGGTTATGGTTGAAAATCCAGAACATAATCAAAAGGGAGATTTTTTCATTCAGGAAGGCACCGTTGTTTCAGGTCCGGATGCAGCATCAGACGCCCGTGTCACATTCTCGGGGTTAAGTATGCTCCGGCCTGACATATTCAAAAAAGAGAAGCTAGGGCGTAGAGTTTTTCCTTTACGGGATATTTTGCTGCCATTGATACAACTGGGGCGAGTCACCGGTGAACTTTTTGGCGGCTATTGGTGTGATGTGGGAACCCATGAAAGGTATCTTGAGCTATGCGCCAAACAATCTTTCTAAAGTCATAATTTCGATTGTGATTTCTGGTAAATGAAGTCATTTTTTAGAACCATCGGTATCGAATTTATTTATGCTTCGCAAAAAATACTTATTTTTCTTCTGGCTCGCCTTCGCGATAGTCATTTTACTATCTTTTCTGCCATTGAATATGACGGGATCTATTGAATTTCAGGATAAGCTTCAGCATGCCAGTGCTTATGCAGCTCTATATTTTCTATCGGTAAAGGCTTTCGCCGGGCGTTTTCACATCTGGATATTGGCAATTGTTTTTGTGGGTTTAGGCATTTTGGTAGAGTTTGCCCAATCACTTACCGAGTATCGTAAGAATGATATTTGGGATGCGCTGGCAAATGCCAGTGGAGTCATATTCATTGCGATTGCACTGAGTCTAGACAATAAAATTAAAGGCTTGAAACTGACCAGCAGGAGCACGACTCCTGAATCAAAAGATGATTAAAATAATTGACGACTCTAAATCTTTAATCAAACTCGGCTAGTTCTCTACCGTGAGCTTGATATTCATAGGTCGAAGAATTTGCGAACCCGAGAGGGATATGATCAGCGTGGTGAGTTCATCCCACACATTGGACTCCCTCAAGCCTTTTACCCCTCTATCTATTGCAGCCGCTTGATACAATAGCATTCTGAGGTATGCGGGGCTGCAGCGCTTAAGAACAAGACGCATAGATGACAGGTTTGACTTCCATACTCCCGCCTGAATGAGAGCACTGTTGGTGGACTCTCCTCCAGCGATAAGCCGGCTTGCTTTGATAAGTTTTCGGAGTTCAGTTAAGATGGCCCAAAGGAGCTGGAGCGGCTGAGTTCCCTCGGCTTGCAAGCCCCGCAGAATTCGTCCGGTAGAGCATGTATCTCCCAAGAGAATTTTGTTTATTAAATCAAATATGTTATAGCGGGTACTATCGGTGACGATGGTTGATACCGCCAGTTCATCCGCATTGTTATCGAGAGCCAACAACTCAAGCTTCTCTATCTCTTGCGCAGCCGCCAGGAGGTTACCCTCCACCCTGTCTGAGATGATTTGTATTTTGTCCCGACTCAACTGAATGTTGCGCTCTTTAAGGCGCTGTGCCAGCCAGGCTGGCATCTCTTCGTCTTTAATGTTTGGCACCTCGATATGCACTCCGTGTGCGGTAAGGGTTTTAAGCCAAATACTGCTTTGTTCCGAGCGATCCAGTTTGGGTGACACTAGCAATAATAGATTATCGTCTCCCAGTAATTTACAAACTTCGACTAACGTTTTTGAACCTTGGTCGCTTAGTTTGCCCCTAATCAAGCGTAATTCTAAGATTTTTTTCGTCCCAAAGAGTGATAGGGTGTTTACATTCGCAATAACCTGATTCCAATCAAATTTCCCGTCGATGTCAAATATAGCTCGTTCTTGAAAACCTTGTTCGTTAGCAAAGGAACGTAAAATATCTGAAGCTTCTTGAACCAAAAGGAGCTCATCCCCACTAACGAGGTAGATCGCTTTCAAGCCATTGGCTAGGGTCGACCTTAATTGGTGGGGTTTTATCTTCATTAATGACCGCTGGAGTTGGAAATTAATTTCTATCGGGGTTTGGTAAGACGCTGAGTCTATTAATCATTTGACGAACAATTTCGAGGCGCATGTCATGCTTGACCATTCTTTCTTCGTTGCGCGATGCAAGAACATCCGTTTCAAGAAACTCATAAACACGCTCTACTGAGGCGGTTGACGGCTTCAATACAATATTATTTGATCTGTCAACGACCATAAAATCAACCTCCTCATTCAGTTGATATTCAGCCACTCTCGCATCANTGTTCATACTGCTNGTTCTTCTGATTCTGCGATAGTCAGTGATNACNACNGAGAAATCNGGCTTTGAGGCACTCTCAACTGCTTCGATATCATAAGCCTCAAGAGCTTTAGTTAGCTCTGATAGCAACTGTCCATTCGGCTCTTGAGAAACCAGATGAATCTGATCGAGGTGCGGCGACATAGAGTGATTATCTTTTAATTGCCAACCACAAGAAGAAATAATAATCAGCAAGCTAGACAGACAAACATTTTTAAACTCGATTTTCATTTTATGAGGCAACGATGTTCACAAGTTTGCCCGGCACAATGATTAATTTCTTCACATCAAGCCCGTCAAAAAATCGTCGTGCATTCTCATCTTTTAGAGCCAATTTCTCAATTTGGCTTTTGTCAGCATCGACTGATAATTCAATTTTTCCTCTGACTTTGCCATTTACCTGAACAACAAGTTGCATCGATTCGATCTCAAGAACAGAAGGATCTGCCGTTGGCCAAGTGGCGTTTGCGATCGCGCCTTGGTGACCCAAGAGCTGCCAAAGCGCGTGAGTGATGTGAGGTGCTATCGGTGATAACAGAAGCACGGTTATTGTAAGAGCTTCTCTGCGAACAGCAAAACTCTGTCCATCACTATCCCTGTGTCTGGTAATTTCATTCAGTAATTCCATTACGGCCGCAATCGCTGTGTTAAAAGTATTTCTGCGACAATAATCATCGTTTACCTTATTAATCGTTAAGTGAGTTTTACGACGCAGTTCTCTGTGTTTTTTTGGCAGAGTGTTTGGTTGAAGGGGAATATTTTTGTCTAAATGTGTATGCTCAGTCACTGCTCTCCAAAGCTTTGTTAAGAACCTCGAAGCGCCTGCTACNCCATCGTCNTTCCATTCCAAAGTTTGTTCAGGGGGTGCNGCAAACATCGTAAAAAGTCGAACAGTATCTGCACCATATTTTTCGATCGTAGCTTGAGGATCGACTCCATTATTTTTCGACTTGGACATCTTGGCCATTCCCGCCAACTTGACTGGTTCTTGTGTTGCTGTTTCTACGGCGTCANTTNCCCGGCCTTTGGAGTCACGGGTGATAGTCACNTCATCGAGAGATAGCCAATGTTTTCGTNCACCCNACATTTTATAAAAAGACTCAGCCAGAACCATTCCTTGACATAGAAGTCGTTTAAACGGTTCGGAGGAAGCTACTAAACCCTCGTCCCGCATTAGTTTGTGGAAAAAACGCGCATACAACAAGTGCAATATTGCATGCTCGATACCTCCAATATATTGATCAACTGGCAACCAATAGTCGGTCGATTCGGGATCAAGCATTGCCGAATCAAAATGTGGGCAAGTGAATCGGGCATAATACCAAGACGACTCCATAAATGTATCAAACGTGTCTGTTTCCCGCTCAACCNTGCGTCCATTCAGATGGCAATTTTTCCAATCTCCATCAGACTTCAACGGAGACTGCATACTACTATCAAGTTCCATTTTCTCAGGCAGTAACACCGGCAATTTTTCAAAGGGAACTGGAATTTCTCCGCCTTCTGGCAGATTATAAAATGGGATTGGCGTTCCCCAGTACCTCTGACGACTGACGCCCCAATCTCGCAGTCGATAGTTCGTTGTCACTTTACCTAATCCAAGTTCCTCAAGATCTGATGCAATTGAATTGAAAGCAGCCTCAAACTCTAGTCCATCATATTTACCAGAGTTAACTAGTCTGCCTCTATCCGTAATAACCTGCTGTTCCGATCCGGTGTCCACAACTTTCGTTTTTGGTAACTGGTATTTTTCGGCAAACTCATAATCTCGCTGATCGTGCGCTGGCACGGCCATGATGGCACCAGAGCCATAGTCCATCAAAACGTAATTGGCTATCCAAACGGGTATCTTTTCGTTGTTGAGGGGGTGATGTGCATAAAGGCCGGTGTCTAAGCCCAGTTTATCAATTTTATTCGCATCAGTTATGGAACTATGTGACTCGCGGCATTTTTGGACGAACTGATTTAAGGTCCGATTGGATTTTCCCAGTTCATATGATATCGGATGGTCTGGAGCGAGACTGATATACGTTACACCCATCAGCGTGTCGGGCCTCGTGGTGTAAACCTCAATGGCTTTGAAGCCAGCAATTTCCTTCGGTAATGGAAATTGCGCTTTAACGCCTCGACTCTTTCCGATCCAATTGCGTTGCATAGTTTTTACTTGTTCGGGCCACTGATCGAGCTCCGAAAGATCTGACAAAAGCTCATTTGCATATTTTGTGATCCGAATAAACCATTGTGGAATCTTTTTATTCTCAACGACCGTTTCGCAACGCCAACACAGACTATCAACGACTTGTTCGTTTGCAAGCACAGTCGCACATTTTGGGCACCAGTTTACGGCACTGGTTTTCTTATAAACTAAACCTTTCTTATAAAGGCGAGTAAAGAACCATTGCTCCCATTTATAATATTTTGGGTCGCATGTTGTTAGTTCTCGCGACCAATCGATGCCGAAGCCGAGTGATTTTAACTGTGACCTCATATAGTCAATGTTCTCACTTGTCCATTTTGCGGGAGCGGTGTTGTTTTGAATTGCGGCATTTTCAGCCGGCAGGCCAAAGGCATCCCAACCCATTGGATGTAGCACATTTTTTCCAAGCATCCGCTGATATCTCGCAATTACGTCTGATATCGTATAGTTTCTAACATGTCCCATGTGCAGTTTTCCACTGGGGTAAGGAAACATCGATAAGCAGTAAAATTTTTCTTTGGTATGATCTAGTTTAACTTCGAAAGTGCGTGCTTTATCCCAATATTCTTGAGCGTCTTGCTCTACTTCTTCAGGGTTGTAAGCTTTTTCAGTCTTCATGAGGATCGTTGCATTAAAATTGGGTCACATGGGATCCAGTATAGGCGATTACTCATTTAACTGCCATTTAATGGGGCGCTCTGTGGAGCTCCTTTGGGTTGAAGCCTGGCATCTAGATTTGGGTGTGGATATTAACTAGCCTTGCGCTGGGGGATGCCGAGATCAACAAGCTTTTGAGCCATATCCTCCGCTGAAGTCTCTGGACGGACATCTCTATCGACATAGAGTATCACACCATCTCTCCCGATATAGAACGTATGCCGTTTGGCATACCAACCTAAACTTAGCACATCATAATCTTTTGCCGTTTGTTTCGTGGGGTCACTGAGTAATGGAAAATCTGCATTGTTTTCTTCGGCAAATTCTTGGTTATCCTCGATGGGATCCACGCTGGCCATAAAATAAGTTACTGCGAGATTTTTCAACAAGTGACCATTCTGTGCTAGCGACTTACATTCAATTGTGCACCCTCTAGTGCCGGCAAAAGGAAACCAAGCTAATACTACAGCTTCTTGCTCTAACACATCGCTAAGCTTATAGCTATTTCCATCTGTAGCTTGTAACCGGAAGTCAGGGGCTTCATCTCCCACTTCGAGGGCAACAGAATAATTTGCAATCCCTAATATTAGCAAAGATGATTTTAGGATTCTGATCAGTGGTATTTCCAAGTCTATCCCCTTATACCATTGCGTGAGGTGTTTAATTGGGCAACAACATATACAAGTATAATGCATAAAATGATACAAGGCCATGAACCCCAAATCGAAAAAGGAGTTTGACCTATTCTTGGTTTAATGTTTCCAGTCAATTCGCCTTCCTTGAATGGAAGAAGCGCAGAAGTCAAAGATCCTCGGTGATCTATGAACGCGGTGAGCCCATTATTTGTTGCGCGCAGCATGGGCTTAGAATTCTCTAGGGCTCTCATTTGGGCCATTTGCAAATGTTGAGGCAAAGCCAAAGAGTCGCCAAACCAAGCGTCATTGCTTACAGTGAGGAGCATTGAAGCGTTACGCGATTTTTTCGCTACGAGGTCGGGATACACTACCTCATAGCATATTGCCGTTGCTAAGCTATGGCCGCCGATTTCTAGGGGTTTCTGATCACTCAATCCGGGAGAGAAATTTGACATTGGCAAGTTAAAGAGCTTGATTATACCTCTCAAAGAATTCCCACCCGGGACATACTCCCCAAAAGGCACTAGTTTTGTCTTGTCATACTGCCCCGAGTTGCTTCCAAGCGAAATAACGGAGTTGTGGTAACTTCTGTTAGCCGAATCAAAAGTTGGAATACCTGTAATTAGAGTGTTGCCGCTGAGCAAAGACATGTTTTCTAGTTTGTTTATAAAACCATTGATATTCTGTCGAATGGCCGGTATCGCCGCTTCTGGCCATATAATTGCGTCCTTATCCCAATGATTCATGGTGAGACGCTCTAGAATAGAAAGGATCCTCTGCCTGTTCTCTGGCGACCATTTTTGGTTTTGAGATATGTTGGGTTGGATGAGAGCAACTTGCAAATTTGATTTTGTCTCATTAGTCCAATCTATTTGCAACAATAAGAGCCCTATGAAGAAAGAACTAACCGCCATGCAAGCACATAATAATGCGATATAACGGGTTAGACAGCCCTTGTATATTTGAGAGATTACGGAGGCGATAAAGCAAGTGATGAAACTCAACCAAAACACTCCCCCCAGCGGGGCCCAACCGCCAAGCCAAGTTGATTGGTGGCTATAGCCTGCAAACAACCAAGGGAATCCGGTCGCAAACCAGCTTCTAAACCATTCGCCTAAAACCCATATGCTTGGGAATCCCAAGAGGCTAGCTAATTGCTTTCTTCGTATTGCATGCCATAACAGAAACGGTGCGGTACTGAGCGCTGCGAGGAGTATACAAAAAGCAATTGTGGCTAAAACCGCAAATGGAACAGGAACGTACCCGTGATAATGAATACTGATGAACAGCCAACTCACACCGGACAAGAATAATCCGACATTGAATAAAAAGACCCTAAACATCACTTGTGGTGCCGGTTCATCAGTTATCACAAGGCATAAAAAGCTTAAACTGAGAATAACAAAGGGCCAGAAGTTAAATGGAGCGAGTCCTAATGGGAAAATCATGCCTGCAATTAGAAGTGATGCATAAAAGCGCAGTTTGCGTACGCGAATCATATTGGTTGTTTTCGCACGTCTACTGAAATTACCTTTCGTTGATCACACGCAGTGACCGTAAATCCAAATCCGTGAAACGAGATGCTTTCTCCTACCTTTGGCAATCTGCCAAATTTTTGTACGATTAGCCCTCCCACTGTGTCAAATTCTTCGTCAGAGAACCCGATATCAAAAAATTCGTTGAAAGTATCGATATCTGTTATGGCTTCGACAGCAAAAACCCCGTCTCCTTTGCCTTGGATTGGGTCTCGCTCTTGCTCATCAGTTTCATCTTCAATCTCGCCAACAATCTCTTCAAGAATATCTTCAATGGTCACTAACCCCGAAACACCACCATATTCGTCAACCACGATGGCCATATGATAACGATGTTCCCTAAATTCCTTCAACAGCGCATCTATGGGTTTGCTTTCCGGAATTATTGTTGCTGGTCGTAACAATGACTTGAGATCAAAAGTTTCTTTTCCATAAAGAAGAAGCGGCAGTAATTCTTTGGCAAGAAGAATACCTGAAACATCATCAGACGATTCTCCAACCACTGGGAATCTCGAGTGCTGAGAATTGATAACGATATCAAGAATTTCTTCGAGACTTTTGTCGTCTTGCAAACTAACCATTTGCGAGCGCGGGATCATGATTTCACGTGTTTGTAAATCGGAGACCTTTAAGGCGCCCTCCATAATATGTAAAACACCAGCATCTATAATTGATTCATGTTGAGCGCTATGTAATATCTCAGTAACGTCATTTATGCTAGAGGGGCGAGAAAAAAAAGATTTAACCAAACGCTTCCACTGAGCAGCCTTGCCTTTCATGGTGTTTGTTTTTTCTTCGTCAGTCATTGGCTTCGCCTTTAATGCTGATAAGGGGCTGGATATTTAAGTCTTTTTAGAATGAGAGCTTCCATGCGCTCCATCGAAGAAGCTTGTTTTGGGGTTATGTGATCATATCCCAAAAGGTGAAGTACTCCATGAATAACTATATGAGCCCAATGCGCTTCCAAATTTTTGTTTTCCGCAGATGCTTCTCTCTCCATTACTGGTCCGCAGATGATAATATCTCCTAAGATAGGAAGCCGTTTGGGTGTCACAGCTGAGAATGGGAAGGATAAGACATTGGTTGGATTTGCTTTTCCCCGATATTTATCGTTAAGTTCGGCACTCTCAAGCTCATCGACGACACGCAAAACTAATTCTAACTCCGATTCCTCGAGGTCTTGAGTTTCAAGGGTAGTTTTAGCCCAGCGATGCATCAAGTGTTTGC
>NZJL01000034.1 GCA_002692165.1 Porticoccaceae bacterium | reverse complement strand
AGACATCCAATGTTCACAGGGTTCGCCATACATGCCGACCGGACAATCGCACTTAATTCGCAAGGAAGTGCCATCTCGAACAAACTTGCAAGTGTAGGGTTGAAGTGATGTTCCTTTAACACGAAAAGTCTTTTGTTTGATCTCGCTACTCATTTGTTGTTTCCAAGAAAAACAATGATATGTCACGTCATAAATAAAATTGATGAATCCCTCGGAATATCCAGACGACCGAAGTTCAAAATCAGTCGCCTCTTGAGAGTATTCGACAAGTACCGGTCCATTCTTTAAAAGGCCTACTATCAAGCGCAAGTGCAGTTTTAACTGCCAATGTTTCCCGATGTATCTCTGTGGTATTAGTTCTTGTTTTCCCATCGCTACCCGGACCTTCTGTATGCTCCATAACTATCAGTGTTGGACCAAGCACAATATTACGATAGTCTCTGTCCTGCATATCGGCTTTAACATATCGCATGTCTATGTTGACTAAAAAGGCTTGCTTTAGATCGGTTTTGAGATCGCCTTTCACGCCGTAATCTTCCGCATCAAAGCTTCTTTTAGTCGTGCAATCTAGTTTGACCGTCTGCGCGTTGACGGATGGGATTACCAATATCAATGATAGCATCAAAATTATGTGCTGCATTCAGAGCTCCTATGTCCTCCCGTGATGATGCCTCTTATTGGGCAGAAATGGAAGCGCAAGATTTGATGTCAATGACTGTCGAACGTTACTAAGATCGCATCTTCTTTTGCAGAACTGATAACAATCAAAAAAAACGCCACGCAATTATTGTTGGTTTCTTGTATCCTCAGCCTGTGCTAAAGGCTGTGCCGCAACCTTAACTAAAATGCGACTACCACATCAACGAGGGAAAAATGTTTATAATTTCGGCCGTTATCGATTTTGGAACTGAGAAAGAGAGAGACCAAGTCATAGAGATCTCTACTCCAATACAGAACGCTACACGAGAGCAAGAGGTTGGATGCATAAGCTACTGCTTCGCTGCCGACCCAGTGGTTGCGAATAGAATGCAGGTCTATGAATTATGGGAAAACGAGCACTCAGTCGTCGAGCACTTCAAACACGAAAACTATAAAAAAATGCTCTCGCTTTTTATGGAAAGCAATATTATAAACAGCGAGAATCAGATATACCGGATAGATCGACATGAGCCAGTCTATGACGTCAACGGAAATCCAAAAGACAGTTTCTTCAGATAGCTTTCGACAAGCCTTTGTAGGATTTTGGTCTTAAACATGCTTTCTGATAGAGCGGATGGGCTGGGTGCCCCGATCTGTTTTCTTTTAAACAAAACATCGGAGCCAACATGCGAAAGATCTTCGAAGCCCGATCACAATAGGCACCATAATTTCCCCAAGCCGCAATTTTAAATTCAGCGGCGTCAGCCATTGCTCTTAACCACGAATCGTTATCCCTCCCCACTGGATCATCCATCAATCTGATGTTTTTCGGATCTGTAGAGATACCCGCAAAAAGATTCCCTAGCAACACACCCCCGTAGCCCCAAGATTGAGCGAAGTTGATACATCGAATTAGTGTGGGATCCTCACGTTTGTCATCAGCAATCGATGGATTCAAGGCAACAAACATTACCGGAGGTAATTCGTGATCCCAGAAACGCCAGAGAGCATAACGATAATTTTGGCATGCAGAGAGATGTGCGCCTGAGTCACACATCAACATCTTTTGAACGACACCAACATGTTTAGCGTGCTCAGTCACCCGAATCGGGTCCTGACTCAGGCTCAATCTCGATGTATTCGGGAAGGAGTAATCGGGTGTCATTCGAGGCTAACCGCGTTTGTTGACGCATATATTCATGAACAGCCAAAAGCTCATCTTCATCAAGGTCCTTGAACTGCGGCATACCATTAGGTAACAGCATCCCATCGGCCACGACGGCCTTAAAATATGAATAATCTGAATTGGCAAATGATTCCCTTAAGTCTGGTGCACCCGATCCTGCGCTGCTCATACCCCCGCCATGGCAAACGCCGCACCCTGAGTTGTGATATATCGCGTTACCTGCGCTGGCCTTGCCAAGATCTATTGCATTGTCAGAGGTGGATGCTGGGTTAAATTGGTGCCTACGATTATCGATGATAGGGAGTTGTTCTGCCCCCGAAATGCTGAAGCTAAGAAGTCTAATCCCTGGTGCTTTGTATTTCCAACCCATTCGACTAAAAACCGGCAATCCGAAGGAAGAAAGCCCCCCCCATCCGACTAGGATAGCCACGTGTTGTTTACCGTTGACGGTATAGCTAATCGGCGCTGCGTTAATGCCACGCTGAGCATCAATTTCCCAAAGTAATTCTCCAGAAACTGCATGGTAAGCCTGAAAATATCCTTCTCCATTACCCTGGAATACCAAATCACCGGCCGTGCTCAGTGTGCCACCATTCCAAAAGCTGCTATGTCGCGCGCGCCAAACCATCTCGCTTCCAACTGGATCCCAAGCTAAAAGCGAACCGGTTCCATCATTNTCAGCNACTTCACTNTANTCAACCAAGATNTTCACNCGCAAAAACTTGTCGCGAAATTCTGGGTCGGGGCCAACCGAATATTCACCTCCTAAATGCATTTCTGAAATATACACAAGTTCTGTTTCGGGATTGTAACTTGCTGACTGCCAATTGCTNGCTCCAAAGGGACTNGGCCAAATGCGNGATAGCTCCTCCGTCNCTNTACTTCGCCTCTTNGCTGAGNACAGGCCTTCNTGTCTCTAGATCGACGTATTCTGCCCAAGTTGANTTCGNATANTTTTCNGCGCTTAACAGTTNNCCATCGTTGCGATCGAGNATNTANAANTGNCCATTCATATGGGCTTGCATTAATACTTTTCTGCTNACNCCCTCAATTACAAGATCGGTCAAAATCATGTCCTGAGTTGACTTGTAGTCCCATCTCTCGCCCGGAGTCGCCTGATAGTGCCAGAGGTATTTGCCAGTATTAGGATTTAAAGCCACGANNGAGCCCAAAAACAAGTTGTCTCCTTTACCCTCACTCCGCAAATCATAATCCCACGGATCGCCATTGCCGACGCCTATGTAAAGTTGATCCAGCTCCTCATCATATGTTATCGCGTTCCAGACCGTGCCGCCGCCACCTGTTTCCCACCATTCACCGAACCAAGTACCCGCTGCCATTTCCAAAGCCGGACTTTCAAAGCCATCGACAGGATTTCCTGGAACAGTGTAAAAGCGCCATAATTGATCTCCGCTATCAGCATCGTAGGCGCTTACATAACCCCGCGTTCCATACTCTGCGCCGCCATGTCCTATCACAACCATATTATTGAATGCTCGAGGGGCTCCAGTTATAGCTTTGCTCTCGGTTGGCTCAAACGTTTTAGACGCCCAAATCTGTTTCCCAGTGGCGCTGTCTATAGCAATCAAACGTCCATCGGTAGCACCGATAAAAAGCTTCCCATCTAAGTAGGCCAAACCTCGATTGACATTCCAACCAAGCGCAATTGTCCTAGGTGAGTGCTTGTGAATTTCAGGGTTGAAGGTCCACAATAAGTCACCACTTGCGCCGTCGACAGCTCTCACAATTGATCTGTCACCCGAAAAATATAGAACACCGTCAATTGCAAGGGGAGTGCTGACGAATTGGATCGCATCGCTTAAGTCAAGCGCCCAATTAAGCCCCAGCGATTTCACGTTGGTAGAATTGATTTCCTCGATCTGGGCAAAACGTTTCTCAGAGAAATCATGTCCATAAGAAGACCAGTTTATTTCATCTCCTGAAAATAAGCCCTCGTCTTTCAGAGCATCTCCATCCTGATCTTGCAAGCACCCTGTCGATAAAAGTAACAAAACCAAGACAGAGCTCAACGAAAAAACATTCATGCTTACTCCAAATCTAGTACCCCTTAATAGATCAATCTTATCACAGAAAAATCACGCGAAAAAAGATCTTACATCATATAATACGGGCCGGTTTAACAGATGGTGAAACAAAAAAAGACAAAATCATTGCACCAAAAAACATGCTCAGCAGATGACCCTCTCGATCATTTGAGCCCGCCAAATTACTCCTCGAAGCAATTATAATGCCGCCCGATGCGTTACAATATCCGGTCATTTATTTTGACTAACAGAGAGTTTGAACACTAATGACTGACTTAGCGGGATTAATAGGCAACACTCCTCTAGTTAGACTGGCTGGCCCTTCCGCCGAGACAGGCTGCGAAATTCTGGGTAAAGCGGAATTCATTAATCCGGGTGGTTCAGTAAAGGATCGGGCGGCTCTCTATATCATCAAGGATGCAATCGAGGAAGGAAAACTCCGGCCCGGTGGGACCCTTGTAGAGGGCACCGCAGGTAATACAGGCATTGGACTGACACTAATTGCTAACTCTCTGGGCTACAAAACTTTAATCGTTGTGCCCGAGACACAAAGCCAAGAAAAGTTGTCCACGCTGCGTGCCTCCGGAGCAAAGTTGATCACTGTTCCGGCAGCACCTTATAAAAACAAAAACAATTACGTTAAATTTTCTAAGCGACTAGCACAAAAACTCGACAAGGAGTTACCCCACGGAGCCGTTTGGGCAAATCAATTTGACAACACCGCGAATAGGCGCAGTCATTTTGAAACCACTGGGCCCGAAATTTGGGACCAAACCGAGGGCAGCATCGACGCCTTTGTTTCAGCAATTGGAACAGGTGGAACCATCGCAGGCGTTAGTCAGTTTTTAAGACGAAAAAAAGAAAATATTATAATTTGCCTAGCGGATCCGCCCGGCGCAGCGTTATACAATTACTTTGTCAACGGACACCTTAAAGCGGAAGGATCAAGTATAACCGAGGGGATCGGTCAAGGCCGCATCACAGGGAATCTTAAAGGCATCGAAGTTAACGAGGCATATTGNATTCCTGATCAAGAAACACTTGATGTGATGTATCGACTCACTCACGAGGAAGGCCTTTTCCTTGGCAGCAGTTCTGGNATTAATGTAGCGGCATCCATCCGACTAGCAAAAAAATTAGGGCCGGGACATTGCATTGTTACGGTNCTGTGTGACTCGGGAACGAGATATCTTTCGAGGCTNTATAATCCTGAGTTCCTAAGGTCAAAAGGAGTTTCATTTCCTGAATGGCTCAGTATAGATTAGTAATCGATTTTTGTGGTGTACAATGATATGTTTGCGTCACAAGGCCGCGAACCCTCTCAAGAAACTAAGCGACTTAATAATTGCTGCCACTGGCTCAATCTCCTACGAATCCATCAAGAGGGCCGATTGCACGCAACAGATCAACGTCATCGGAAGTGATTNCNGATTCTTTANAGAGTTGGCTNTTGGACNACNNCCGCCANACCCCTGAACCAAATTTAGCGAAATTCCAGTTGCGCGCTGAAATTCTATCTCTTGAGTCATTCTGAGTTACCAACGATCTGGGCAACCCACAAGATTCATAGGATTCCNTGTTCAGTTGCATAGTTCTCATAGCGCTTAAGCAACCATTTATTAAGCTGCGGCAATGTGGCCTCTTTCGGGGCATAGCGACCTCGTTTGGCAAATCGTGATTTGAGCCCTTTATGCGCTGCCAAATTGGCGCCGACATCCTGATTATTAAAAAGTTCCAATCCAGCTACCACGGACGGAAAAGTGTACTCAAANGTGGGCANCTGCAAAGTTGAAACCGGGTAAAGGAATCCAACTCGAATGGTGAATTTGTTTGCTCCTTGGGGCAACAGCAAGTAATAAAGCACCCCATCTGGAACAGCACCAAAAAATAAATTGGGCATGACACAAGCAAACATGACTCTCTGTCTTTCGGCCTCTGTCAACGTATCAATGACTGGGAACATAGATTGGAAAGTCGGCGTAAAATTNCCATCAAGGTAGTTAAAGCCTGTGGGATGATAAATAGCGCCATCATCNGAGTCGTCCCACTCAGCAAAGGTAGCAAGCTTAGAGGGAGCAAAATCGTGNGGGCCTCTATGCAAATAGTGGGTATGGTAGGGCTCAATTGCGTTTTCATGCATGAATTTCCAATTCCAATCCTGATCAGGCCAATCTATGGTCGGAATAGCACCCATCTTGTCCATGTGATGGTTCTCCACCTCCTTNGTTAGCCGCTTAAGTCGTCCGGAGAGACTGGGGGGCGAATCCGAGAAACAACAAAAGATGAATCCATTCCANGTCGCGGTTTTCAATTCGGGCAAACTATGAGTTTCTCTCAGAGACTCGATTGTCACATGGCTCTTCATCTCAGGCGCGGCTTTCAGCTGCCCCGTAAGGTCATACGCCCAGGAATGGAAAGGGCAAGAGAAATACTTTGTGTTGCCAGTCTCATCGCCTAAGACATGACCTCGATGCTGACATACCGCGCTTAAAGTCCGGATTTGGCCATCNTCACCCCTNACGACAACCAACGGATCATTNATCACCGTGATGGAAAAATAGTCACCGATGTTTGGTATCAGNCTAANATGGCCTAAACAAATCCACTCTCGATCCCAAATCGCTTGCCTCTCGAAATCAAACCAAAATTCCGAGTTATAAAGTTGCGGTGGAAGNGCCACACTCTCTGAGACATCCCCGGCAGAGTCTCGAATGGCNTTGATTGTTGCGCCAATATCCATCGGCTCTACATTTGCCCAACTTTCTTTCGCAAAAATCTGATTCCCCAATTTCCTTTCTCCTAATCNTGTCTAAATAGCCCGGTCAGACTATCTATTGTTTANTGTGAATTTAGGTCCAAATAACAATCCCATTCCATTGGGCTGAAGTAAGCGTCATCATTANCCTTAAATTCTTTATCAACCTGGCGCTCCCTCTTGAGTCCAATGGCTCGGCAGTTTGGGCTCGCCAATCACTTTGTGAGTATCGTAGTCCTCAATTGCTCCCTCTGGCTTACTCCACAAGTTAATTTGATTACCCCATGGATCAATAAACGAGCTATTAAGTCCATTAAACTCATGCCAGTAATGGTCCTTCCAGAGGATCTTTGCCCCCAAGCGCTCCGCGGCCTCTAAAATTCGCTCTTGGCTGTCGTCATCTCCTACTAAAATCCAAGCTCTGGTGGTCCTACCTGAACTCAGAACTCGGGGCTCCGCGCCATTTTCTTCAGGATGGGGCCTTGCATTTTCCACATTGAAAATGCCCATGTGAAGATTCTGTATTTCACTGTCTGAATCATCTGGGTTTTTAAAGTAACCACCAGGCACAATGCGGCAAAACAAATCGGGTATTCGACGCTCTACCTCCCAACCAAAAACCTCTTCGTAAAATTTTGCCGACGCCTCGATATCATCGGTCGGAAAATCAACAAACACAAGCCTGTTTGGATTACTCATTTATTTAACTCCTTCGTTGTATAAATATCAAACGTTAACAGCTTAAAGAACTATTGCAACATAAAACGCGATGAGTCAAGCGGTCAAAGCTACCCATGGGTTGAGCTGCAATGCTCAAGTTTGGTCTGCCATTTTTGGTCGATTATCTAGTGGCTCGACGCTCTTTTAAACATGGCTTTGGTGGAAAGTGTGCTGACGATCGTATTGACCTGATTGCCAATCTCTGCATCGCAAGTAACTATTCCCATGCTGGGCTTACTCTTTGATAACCGAGCTCCCGTGACCACAACCTTGCCACTTAATACATCATCAGCCCTCACGGGCTCTATCCATCTTACTCTGTCAACCCCCGGTGAGACGATTATCGTTGAATCGTTTAAAAAAGCATCACATTGCATTCGCATGAAGACCGAAAGGATGTACCAACCACTCGCTATGAGCTCACCGATAGTGCTTTCTCTAGCGAGAGCATGATCGAGGTGAAATGGTTGTGGATCAAATTTTCTCGCAAACTCAATCATCTCGTCTTCTTTGACTTGATAAGGTCCGATATCTATTTCCAAACCCTTGAAAAAACTGTCAAAATTCCACAACATTAATTGGGGTATGCCTTAGGGTATTAGAGTGCCGTTGAACCAATGTTTCATCCCGTAAGTCAAATCACGGCCTTGGCTAACGGCAGAAAAAGCGATTCGCGCTTTGCTCGGTCAACTGCCTTGGAAGTCGCGCAGACTTGGTATATCATTGTGATTCACGATTACATGGCTACTGATGTCAATCCCAATCAGAATATCCACTTGGCTAGAGTCTGTCAATCGATTGTCTCTCTTTTGATAAACCTCTTTGACTCAGCGTTACGATACTGTTTGGCTTTAAAACTATCAATGTCTCAGTTTC
>NZJL01000033.1 GCA_002692165.1 Porticoccaceae bacterium | reverse complement strand
TTACAACTTCAAAGCCTTTTTTCGTTAATCGTCTCTTAAGCATATAAATATTGTCTTCATTATCTTCCACATAAAGAATTTTTGGCATCTAGTCACTCTCCCTTGGATTTCGAGGAAATTAAATCGGTTATCTCTCGCAAAATTTCACCTTGTTCCAGCCCATTCTTTTGAATTATATTTTCAACACTTCCGAGAAGGCGCTGATGATCACTTTTTGACAAATCAGCAGCAGTAATAACGAGAATTGGTATTGCGTTAAAGCTCTCTATTTTCTTAATTCGTGTCAGAAATTCAAANCCGTCCATNACGGGCATCATCAAGTCTAAAAGGATTAAGTCTGGTAGCATTTCTGCAGCCTCAAGATATTCAAGTGCTTCCTTACCGTTTACTGTTTCTTGGACCTGACACTCCTCTGACCTAAGGAGGCGTTGAATAAACATCCTCGAATCTGGATCATCCTCAACAACCAACACGGATTTGCCCGGGCCACCACCTGCTAATCGTCTTAGAGCTGAGACGAGCTTTTCCCTGTCTATAGGTTTGGAAACATAATCGTTTGCCCCAAGTGCCAATCCCTGCTTCTGTTCGTCTAGGATCGACGCCATCACAACTGGTATGTCTGCGGTGACCGAATCAGCTTTCAAAGTTCTCAAGACCGACCAGCCGTCCATCTCAGGCATCAGTATGTCCAGTGTGATTGCCGATGGAAGCTCCGTGCGCGCCAATTCAATCCCCTTTTTGCCTGAATCAGCTAAAATGACATTGAAACCCTCTGCCTCAAGGTGATGCTTCATCATATCCAACACGATCGGATCATCGTCAATCACGAGAACTTTCGCTGCTCTGCTGGAGCTATCGGCTGGCAATTTCCTTTCGTTGGATATTATGGCGGATTTTGATTTGTCGACGTCATCCATTGAAATTTCGACTAAAGTAGGAAGCGAGGCGGTAAATATGGATCCTTTNCCAAGCTCACTCACGACGGTCAACTCACCACCCATCGCCTCAGCGAGTTGCTTAGAAATTGCCAGACCCAGACCTGTACCACCATACTTTCTCGTGGTAGAACTGTCGGCCTGGACAAAGGAAGAAAATAATTTGTCGGTCTGCTCAGGCGACATACCGATTCCCGAGTCATTTACTTTTATATCGACAAACTCAATGTCACCAACCCACCTCAAGCTTGCATCAATGGACACAGTGCCGTTCTCGGTAAATTTGCATGCATTGGCCACGAGGTTAAAAACAATCTGACGCACTCGCGTTTCATCGGATCGGATTGTTCCTAGTTCCTCTGAACAGGTCACATTCAGCGAATTTCGATTTGACTCGGCAAGTTGCTGAGTCGTAGCCACCACTTCATCTATGAGGTTTTTAACCAAAAACTCTTCAATATTGAAATCAATTTTGCCAGCCTCAATTTTTGAGACGTCAAGAACATCATTTATGAGCGCTAGAAGATGCTTTCCTGCAGTGTGAATGCGTTCCAAAGGTTCTTGATATTCATCCATTCCATCATCCTCGGCGTCCTCCTTAAGCAACTCCGCCAATCCGATGACCGCATTGAGAGGGGTTCTTAGTTCGTGACTCATATTTGCAACGAACAAACTTTTTGCTTCACTGGCCTTATTTGCTTGATCTCTTGCGTTCGCCAACTCATCGACCAGAACCCCCAACTCGTTCTCTCGTTTTTTCAAATCACTGACATCAGTCATGAATGTAATAGAACCGCCGTCGGGAAGCGCAGTGTTAAAGGCATTAAAAAACCTGCCATCGCCGAGACGCGCTTGCTGCGATTCCGAAGAGCCGGAAAGTTTGTTTCGATTTTCTATGATTTCTTCAATAAACTCCTCAGAGACCTCTTCATCAGACACATAAAGACCCTTCTCGTATGCTTCTCTGGCGTAATCTTTGATGTGAACGCCTCTCTCAAAGCGAACCCCAAAACCGACATGCAACTCTTCATATGCATGATTGAAGTTTACCAATCTCTCCTCTGCGTCCCAAAGTGCCATCGGTTCGGGAATACTTTCGATTGCCTTCAAAAGTCGCTCCCGCTCTAATTCTTGTTTTTTGTCGTGAGTAACATCTCTGATACTTGTGATCCAACCACCATCGCGTAGAATTTTATGAACGACGTTGAAATGCTTATTCAGAAGCGGGTTAAATGCACTCTGAGTCTGACCTTCGGACTTTTGCACCAGAAGTCTTTGGTCATTAATGAATGACTCCCGATCCAGACCATCGGGTGTAGACCCTTTCTCGACCTGGTCGTCATAATAAGCCCCAAACATTTCCGTGAAACTCATCCCTAACCAAAAGTCAGTGCCTCGAGGCTTCGCGTGATCTCTAATTGCAGACTGATTTACGGCAACTAGTTTCTCAGTCTCATCGAATACCATGATGGCATCACTCATTTCATCGATCGCTTGAATCAATTGATCACGCGCCATTTCCTGATTTTTTACATCTGTAACATCTCTCAATATTGAAACCATAACACCATCTGGCAAACGCGTATTTTGAATCTCAAGATATTTCTCCAGAATCGGGTTACGTATAACGAATCCATCTCGATCAAGAGCATGATTCTCTATGGCCTTTGCGATAAATTCTTCCTTCTCTAGACCATCAGTGAAAGCAGACTTTTCGGAAGGCGAGTATTCAAATTTGCGTTGGATTGCGTCGTAAAAGTCGCTTTGATTCTCATAAAGCGTCATTCCCAATTTGATTGGTATCCCAGAGTCAGAACTCCATTTTCCGCATGTCTCATTAAATAATAACAAGCGATCATCCTCACTCCAAACCATCAGACCATCTCGCATTTTATTAATCGACTGCAACATTCTGTCGCGCTCTGTTTCTTGCTTCTTTTCCGAAGTCACGTCTCGCAAAACATTAATCCAGCCGCCATCACGCAAAAATGTGTCGGTTACATCGAAATGTTTCCCGAGAATGGGGTTAAATATGGAACGGGTCTCACCGGATGATTGCTTGACAACATTTCTTTCTTGCAGAATATACTCATCTCGTTTGAGCCCATCAGGAACGAGTCCAGTTTCGACTTGTTCATCATAATACTCTCCAATGATTTCGCCATGAGTCTCGCCAAGTTGAAACTCCTTACCACTAGAATTTACCCTTATATTTTGCATCGCCTCATTGACGGCAATAAGCTGCTCATCTTCATTCCAAACCAGAATGGCATCCTTCATCTCATTAATTGCTTGCACCAACCGATTGCGTTCCAGCTCCTGCTTCTTTGCCTCTGTTACGTCTCTCAAGGTCGCAATCAACACTCCGTCAGGCAACCTAGTGTTTTTTACTTCCAAATACTTATCGATAAGCGGATTATCGATGGTATAGGAATCCTCAGCAGAAAATTGCTGGGTGCCCTGATTGATAAAGGCTTCTCGTTCCAATCCTCCGGTGAAACTCTCGAATGCCTCGGGATTATCGCCGATTTTTAATTTTGCTTGGTCGAAGAATCCTCCCCATACTTCCCCCAATTTCATCCCCTGCCTCAGCCCAATCCCCGACTCTCGATTCCATTGACCACATATTTCGTTAAAGAACATTAACTCATTGTTTTCGTCCCATAACATTAATCCGTCACGCATTTGATTAAACGATTGCAATAATCGATCCATCTCGATTTTCTGTTTCATCTCAACGGTGACACTTCTAAATATTGTGATACCACTTGCATCAGNAAATACAGTATCAGTTCTCTCNACATAATCATCACTGATNGAGTTNTATATCGTGCGAGTCTGTCCGCCCTCAGTTCTGAAACNGGCTATTTCAGACTGAATGTAGGTCTCTCTATCCATATGGCCAAGCGCTTTTTTGTCTGCTTGACGGTCATAAAACGCTCCAACTAGATCTTTGGCATTCACTCCGACCTCTAACATTTCCTCCATCTGCTTGAAATGAAATTCAGCCATGGCTCTGTTGAACGCAATAACCTGGTCGTCCTCATCCCATATCATTATTGCATCTTTCATTTTGTCTATCGCCTGGTACATGCGGTCTCTCTCGACCCGCTTGTTCCGCTCATCAGTCACGTCGCGAAAAACAGTAATAAAACTATTATCCTGAAGCACTGTATCTTTTGCTTCGATAAATTGATTAGTCAAAGGATTGAAGAAGGATCGGACTTGCCCATCACCGGATCGCATTTTTTTTCGCTCTTCGGTTATATAATCGTCACGCTCGAGGTCATCTGGCGCGAACCCATGTTTTGCTTGTTCATCATAAAAATCTCCTAAGAGATCTGAAAGCCGAGATCCGAGAGTCAGTTGATTGCTTGTATAGTCAGATCTATCAATGTCCGACATTGCTCTGTTGAAAGCCACCAGCTCATCTCTATCATCAAAAAGCCATATCGGATCGTCGATTTGGTGAATTGCATCCAGTAATCTTTTTCCCTCCATTTCCCTTTTCTTGTCAGCTGTTACATCTCTGACCACTTGGATAAAACCGCCGTCCGGTAATGATGTATCTTTAGATTCAAAATATTTATCTTGAATCGGATTATGAAATTCGTTTGCGANACCACGATTGGTCTTGTGTTTTTCAANTTCAGCTCGAATATAGTCCTCTTTATCTAANCCCCTGACTGCTCTCTTGAGCGAGGAAATATCNCNAGCATGCTGANGCTCAAGATTCTCATAGAANTCTCGCATCAGGTCATCAAGAGTCATGCCCATCCGAAGCTGTATGCCGGTATCTTGGTCATTCCAATTCTGAGCTGTGCTATTGAAAGCAACCAATGAGTCTTTGTCGTCCCAAACCAGCATTGCATCATCATGTTGATCAATGGCTTGCCGCATTCGATCTCTCTCTCTTTCCTGCTGCTTTTCTTCCGTAACATCTCTAAAAACCGTTATCACGCCTCCGTCTGGTAAAACGGTATCTGTGACGACAAAATGCTTATTAAGAGCCTCGTTGTATACAGAGCGAGTCTGAGTGGGTTGCTCTCTCAGTCGAGCGGCTTGTTCCTGAATGTATTTTTCCCTTTCTATTCCCTCTTGAAAGAGTTCCTTTTCTCCGGAACGGCGATCAAAAAGGCTGCCCTGTAGGCCATACAGTGTCATTCCCAAACGAAGTTCAACCCCGGTGGTGGCTTGGTAGGATTGCAATGCTGCCTGATTAAATGCAGCCAAGTTGTCATCCTCATTCCAAACTAGCACCCCATCCGCCATTTTATCTATAGCGCTCACCAATCGATCTTGATCAGCTTTCTGCCTTTTTTCGATGGTTACGTCTCTAAAAACGCTTATTAATCCGCCATTGGGAAGAGGGGTATCGGTTGCCTCAAATAATTTGTCAAGTGCCGGGTTAAAAGTCATCCGAATGTTACCATCAGGGGTTTTTTGTCTCATAACCTCTCTTGAAACCCAAGCCTCTTTTTCATATCCCTCGATGAATTTCTCGAATTCATCTGGCGAACTCTCATATTCCTTTTCGTATTTGTCATAGAGGATGGAAAACTGGTCTGTCATACTTTGACCGACAGCAAGTTCAAAGCCTACCCCTTCAGCATTTTTATAAGCCATCTCATTAAAAGCAAAAAGCCTGTCATTCTCATCCCAGATCATCACTGGATCGTGCATCTTATCTATCGCATTTACCAAGCGATCTTTTTCCGCCTCTTGTTTCTTTTCTTTAGTCACATCACGCATGATGGAGAGCAGGCTGCCATCTGGGAGCACCGAGTCCGTTCCATCAATATAAAGATCTAGCATTGGGTTAAAGATTAGTCGTTTTTCTCCGCTACCAGAGCGGCGCTTTTCGGCTTCTGTCCTTGCAAGAGTCTCAAATTGCTCCAATTGTTCAACAGTTGCCTCGTCATGCTTGTTCCTGAAGTGGTTGAAGCCAATCTGCTGCATGTCGCTATAACTCAAACTCTGCCGCAATTCCACACCAAACTTGAGCATCAAAACCTTGGCCGCCTCATTAAAGAGTGACAATTCATCATTTGGGTCCCAGACGAACACTGCATCTGCCGTTCTTTCTATCGCTTTAAAAAGTGTCTCTCTCTGACGCTCATTTTTCTTGTTGTCCGAAACATCCCTGCGAAAAGACATGAGACCCCCGGCAGGCAACGAGGCGTCAATTGCCTCAATATATTGGTTTGTGGCTTCGACGTGAATAACACGAGGTACACCATTCTGTGATTTATGGAGTTGCATCTCCGCGCGAATAAATTTTTCCCTGTCCAACCCATTCCGGCTCTTCGCAAGCTCTTCGGGCCTGTCTTTAAATTTTTGCTCTGCAAAGTCGGCATAAAATTCAAACAGGTCTCTCATATTCATGCCGAGTTCTATTTGCAAACCCATTTCAGAGTGCCCCTTTTGTGCCGTCTCATTAAACGACGCTAATTGATCATTGTCATTCCAGAGCATCACAACATATGGCATTTGGTCCAATGCCTCACGCATCATGGTCTCTTTCGCTTGCGATTCAGCCAAAGCGATTTTTAGCTCCGCTATTTCATCTTTCATATTTTGTCCTCGCGAGACTAGCAATAATTCTTAAGATCTCAGTGTCCCAATTGATTTTAAAACTAACCCTATTATAAATTGCGATGGTCGCAGCCTTTTTTTGATTCTTTCAAGATTGTAAAAGATGTATGCTTGGTTATCATGCATTACTGAGTAAAATTAATTTAATAGGGTCATTTTTTTGAGTAAACGACTAAACAGCCTCTTGATCGGCAAGATCCGGCATAACCTCAAAACCTATCTTAATATTATTTGTGGCTTTTCAGAGCTCCTCGCAGAGGAGCTTGAATCAGAGGAATACCTCAAGGATGGCGATTTAGCGTCTAAATTAGGCATCATAAGTGAGTTCGGAGGAAACATAGCTCAGGAAATCGATCAGGTGTTCTCGCCCAACAACTTCGGTCTCGAGGGGGTTTTTTCCCAACTGAGCACCCAATCCATATCTCTCAACGGAATCATCGGGCCTCTGCTCCATAGGATAAATGCACAATTATCTGAAGTGAAAGCCGTCAGTGTAACCAGTTTTTTAGCTGACTTCAGTGAAGACATCGAGAAGATTGCTCACGCAGCTCTAGATCTTGAAAAAAGCATTGGCAAGCTAGCCAAGAGTGATATTCGTTCAATAGAAAATCTAATATCACTCAAGATATTGAGTCAAAGCGACATCGATATCGTTGAGAAGTTTTCTGATTCTCTTCAGGAAACTCCGAATGCACAAGGAACCAAATATCCGTCTAACTTATTGATTGTTGACGACAATCCCTCCAATACTGAGTACTTGAATCGAAAACTTCGAGCAGCAAAGCATTGCATTTTTGTGGCAAATACAGGTTCCGAAGCCGAAAAGCTCATTAACAGTAATACCCCAATCGATCTCATATTGCTTGATATCTTGATGCCAGGCATGAGTGGATATGATTTCCTTGGGCGAAACAAGCAAGTGCTAAATGAGCGAAACATTCCCGTAATAATGGTTTCATCACTTGATGAGCAAGAAACAGTGTTTAGATGCCTTGAATCGGGAGCGCAGGATTACGTGACTAAACCAATAAATTTTATGATTCTAGCCGCAAGAATCAATGCCGCTTTGGAGAGGAAACATTTGCTTGACAGAGAAGAGCAACATTTAGCTAGAATAGAGCGAGAAAAGCAAAAGAACGAAGAACTTATACTCAACATCCTCCCACAACCCATCGCTACTCGGATGATCGCTAATGAGTTTCTCATTGCTGACTCGGTGGACGAATGCAGTATTCTCTTTGGGGATATTGTTGGGTTTACACCACTATCACAGAGGCTGGATGCAAAAGCGATTGTAGATATGCTGAACAAGATCTTCAGCCGATTTGATGATTTATGCGAGGAATTAGGGGTAGAAAAAATTAAAACCATGGGTGACGCCTATATGGTTGCAAGCGGAGTCCCAAAGCCCGACAACTTGCACGCGATGAAAATGGTTCAACTTGGTTTTCGCATGCTAGACTACATTAATTCAGTTCCTGAAATTGAAGGGCATAAAATATCGATGCGAATCGGCGTACACTCAGGATCAGCGGTAGCCGGTGTAATTGGCAAAAAAAAGTTTATTTATGATCTCTGGGGTGATGCGGTGAATACCGCCTGCAGAATGGAATCTCATGGGGTGAAGGATGCCATACATATCTCCTCGGATACTGCCACACTTATCGATCGGGAATGTTATGAATTACATGAAAGAGAGCCAATGCAAATAAAAGGAAAAGGAATTATGCAGACCTTCCTAGTGCAAAAATTATGAAAAGGCGCTGAGGCTGCCAGTCGTAAATGTGTTTTAAGTTGGCAGTCTGTTCTTTTAGGCACCTTTAAACGAGTCAAACCGCACTAATTAAATTAATAAGGAGAAATTATGAAAGTCATCGCGAATTTAAGATTTAGCTTGAT
>NZJL01000032.1 GCA_002692165.1 Porticoccaceae bacterium | reverse complement strand
TGACAAAAAGGCACCCCACAATTCATGCAGCGCGCTCCTTGCGTTTTAAGGTGTTCTTCCTCTGGAGGCGTGTAGATCTCTTTGTAATCGCCAAGGCGCAAGTTCTCTGGCCTGTATGGCACGGAGACGCGGTCGAATTCCTTAAAGCCAGTCACTTTACCCATAAGTTTATCCCAACTTCTGTATTACCCTGAGGCAGATAATTTTGATTCTTTTAACGCCATTTCCTCCAGAACACGTTTGTAGTCAGTTGGCATTACTTTTAAAAAGAAACTACTCTCGGTTGCCCAATCGGACAATATCCTCTGAGCAACGGTGGAGCCAGTATATAGCAGGTGATTTCTGAGCATCTGTTTGAGTTCTTGTATGTCGTCTTGGCTTTCTAACGACTCTAATTCGAAGGTTTCGGTATTGCAATTGTTGGCGAAGGTTTCTCGTCTATCCCAAACATAAGCGATTCCGCCGCTCATTCCTGCTCCAAAATTTCGGCCTGTCTCTCCTAAAATCACAACTCGCCCGCCGGTCATGTATTCACACCCATGATCTCCCACGCCCTCGACGACCGCACATGCGCCGCTGTTCCTCACACAAAACCGCTCAGCGGCGATTCCCCTGAAATAAGCCTCTCCAGAGGTTGCCCCGTAGAGAGTAACGTTGCCGATTAAAATATTATCTTCCGCAGTGAAGGTGCTTGCTTTCGGTGGATAAATAATAATTTTACCTCCGGATAGCCCTTTGCCGACATAGTCGTTCGCATCACCTTCGACTTTTATGCTAATGCCTTTTGCCAGCCATGCGCCCAAACTCTGGCCAGCGGACCCGTTAAGCTTGATGTTTATGGAGTCATCTGGAAGGAATTCTCCGTTTGTTGCTTTCGCGACTTCGTGGGAGAGCATGGCGCCTACGACACGATTTGTGTTTATGACTGGGAGTTCAATGTTAACCACTTCCCGGTTCATTATAGCCGACTGGGCTCTGCTTATGAGTTGGTTGTCCAACGCTTGGTTGAGACCGTGATACTGTTCTCTGGTCCTAATAACCTCCGTGCCCTCATAGATCACCTTTGCGGGTGTCAAGATATTGGTGAGATCGAGACCCTCAGCTTTCCAATGTGTAATCGCGTCATCCGTATCTAGGCGGTCTGAACGTCCCACCATGTCATCTACTCTTTTGAAACCTAAATCTGCCATAATCAAGCGCAACTCTTCAGCTACCATAAACAAGTAGTTGACCACATGCTCTGGCTTACCAGTAAATTTTTTTCTAAGATCCGCGTCCTGAGTTGCGATGCCAACGGGACAAGTGTTCAGATGACATTTGCGCATCATGATGCATCCCATAGTTACGAGAGGTGCGGTAGAAACCCCTATTTCTTCAGCACCCAAAAGAAACGCTATTGCGACGTCGCGTCCGGTTTTAATTTGTCCGTCTGTTTGCAGAACGACTCTNGANCGNAGATTATTCATNACAAGNGTTTGATGNGTTTCAGCNATNCCTAATTCCCANGGNAGNCCNGCNTGNTTNATNGANGTNANNGGNGACGCNCCNGTNCCGCCATCATGACCAGCTATAACAAGATGGTCTGTTTTCGCCTTGGTGACCCCCGCAGCGATTGTGCCAACCCCCATTTCGGAGCCCAATTTAACACTGATCCTTGCACTGGGATTGCAATTTTTCAAATCATGTATCAACTGAGCTATGTCCTCAATGGAGTANACATCATGATGAGGAGGCGGGCTAATCAGACCGACCCCCGGAGTGGAATATCGAATACTTGCAATGTTTTCNTCCACTTTTTTTCCCGGTAATTCCCCACCTTCACCGGGTTTTGCCCCTTGCACAATCTTGATCTGGATTTCATCCGCATTTGAGAGGTACCAGATTGTCACACCAAATCTTCCCGATGCCACCTGTTTTATGGCGGATCGTTTCGAGTCGCCATTTTCGAGAGGGAAGAATCGATTAGGATCCTCTCCACCCTCACCCGTATTAGACTTGCCGCCTAAACGGTTCATTGCAATCGCAAGCGTTTCATGGCTCTCGGCTGAGATGGAACCAAAACTCATTGCTCCAGTACAGAACCGTTTAACAATTTCGGAAGCCGGTTCAACTGAATCTAAATTGATTTTCCTCGTGGCCTCGTATTTGAATTTGAAAAGGCCTCTGAAAGTGGCACGCTGGGTAGCCTGCTCGTTCGCATGCTTTGCGAAGGCCCAATAAGCACTTTGGTCGTTGGTTTTCGCCGCAATTTGCAGATTAGCTATGCTTGTCGGATCCCACATATGCGTTTCGCCCCCGCTTCGCCAATGGTAGTCTCCGGGATTTGACAGCACAGGGATTAAGTTGGCTGATGGCGCAGGAAACCCTTCATCATGGCGCTTGCGGATTTCTCGATGCAAAACGGGGAAGCTAACACCCTCTACCCGACTAGCCGTGCCGACGAAGCAGCGATCGATGATGTCTCGCGCTATTCCAACGGCCTCGAAGATTTGAGCTCCCTTGTAAGACTGAAGTGTTGAAATGCCCATTTTCGCCATTACTTTTAAGATTCCTTTTGAGACCCCTTTCGTGTAGGCAGCGCTAATTGCTTCTATATTAGGGTAATCTTCAGCGTCCAAGAGGTTTTCATCGCGAGCTTGCAATAACGCTTCGAATGCCAAATAGGGATTGATTGCATCAGCTCCATAGCCTATCAGGAGGCAATGATGATGAACTTCTCGGGCTTCACCTGACTCTAGAATGATACCTATCCTCGTGCGTTCTTGATTGTCAATCAGATGATGGTGCACCGCACCGCAGGCAATAAGAGAGCTTAGGGCCATCCTTTCATGGTTAATGTTTCTGTCGGACAAAATTGCTAATGAGTAGCCTTTCGCTATCGCGTCAGACGCTTCCATGCAAATGCGATCTAGTGCAGACAGCATACCTTGCTCTCCCTCCGATTTCGGGAATGTTATGTCAATTGAGCAAC
Organism: Porticoccaceae bacterium; assembly: GCA_002692165.1. Lineage (GTDB taxonomy): Bacteria > Pseudomonadota > Gammaproteobacteria > Pseudomonadales > Porticoccaceae > TMED48. Next base: position 13,555 of record NZJL01000032.1, on the reverse strand, counting down.
TCTTCCACCCCCTGAAATTTAAGTGCTTGAGCTTTGACAAATCGTCGTTAGCAAGGATAGGATTGTTCAACTGCAGCCGGTTTGCATGGTTAGGTGTGGACTCGAGAACATTGCCCTCGGGACCGATAAAACACCGCAACGACATCACTACCTCCTCGCGAATGGAATCAATGGGAGGATTTGTTATCTGAGCAAACAGTTGCTTAAAATAGTCATATGTCATCCTAGATTTGCTCGAAAGACAAGCCAACGCCGAGTCGTTACCCATAGAGCCTAGCGGGTCCCGCGCCTCAGTGACCAGTGGCAATAGCATGAACTCCATGGTTTCAGTTGTGTAACCGAAAGCTTGCATTCGAGAGAGGAGTGTTTCAGACTTTAAGTCGACAAGATCTTGAGGAGTCGGTAACTCCTTCAATTCTATCTTGTTTTCTCGCAGCCATTCCGCATAATTGTGCTTGCTTGAAAATTCTTGTTTCAACTCCTCATCGGGTATCATTCGGCCCTGATCGAAATCTATCAGAAACATTTTCCCCGGCTGCAATCGACCCTTATTTTTGACATTGCTGGGCTCTACTTCGAGCACCCCCACTTCAGAGGCCATAATTACTTTGTCATCGTGCGTAATATAGTATCTGCTGGGGCGCAGCCCATTGCGATCAAGCACAGCCCCAATGTAATCTCCGTCAGTAAAGGCAATCGAGGCAGGCCCGTCCCACGGTTCCATCAGTGCAGAGTGGAACTCGTAAAAAGCTTTTTTCTCTGCCGACATGTTTTTATCGGATTGCCAAGCTTCGGGCACCATAATNACTGCAGCCTCNTGTANNGACCGGCCTGACATCAANAAAAATTCCAGCACGTTGTCAAAGTTTCCTGAGTCAGAGCAATCTGGTTCGGCTATCGGAAAAAGTAGATCTATGTTGTTGCGAAAAAATTTGCTCCGAGCCACACCCTGTCGGGCCTTCATCTGATTCAAATTCCCACGCAGCGTATTGATTTCTCCATTGTGGCTCATATACCGACAAGGCTGAGCTCGGTCCCAAGACGGAAAAGTATTGGTGCTGAATCGTGAGTGAACCATCGCCAAATGGGTTTTGTAACGCTGGTCTTGCAAGTCGATGTAGAACGGAAAAAGTTGTGCAGGTGTAAGCATCCCTTTATAAATGATTGTCTTAGGAGAGAGGCTACAGGCGTAGACTAAGGATGCTTGCGTTAGTTCGGGGTCTGATCTTAATTCCGAGGTGAATTGCTTTCGAACGACATAAAGCAGCCGATCGAATTCTGAAATTTCATGGCCGTTGCAGCCAATAAACAACTGAAACATGGCCGGCATCGCATCGAGTGCTGCTGGACCGATATTTGAGCCGACAGGGTCAACTGGGAGTTCTCTCCATCCCAAAAAATTCAGGCCATTGGCTCCAATCACTCTTTCTATGACCCTTTTACAGATCTTTAGTTCAACAGATTTCTGCGGTAAAAAAATGTTTCCAACCGCAAATTCACGCTCTTTGGGTAAATCAATGCCTACTTCTCGCGCCACCTCAGCAAAAAATGAGTAAGGCATGGATGTGAGTATTCCCGCGCCGTCGCCCGTGTTCTCTTCGAAACCGCAGCCCCCTCTGTGGTCCATGCGAGAATTTAACTGATACGCATCCAGCATTATCTGGCGACTTGCCAGCCCTTTGATGTGTGCAACAAACCCTACGCCGCACGAGTCTTTTTCAAAAGCTGGATCATAAAGACCCTGTCTCTCTGGAAAGCCAAAGCGCCCGTCAGTTCGTCTGTTTTGTAATATCCCCATGTTTAATTTCGCAAATAAGTNCTCATTCAACTAAATATTCAAATGTTTTCAAAAGATCAACTGCTTTTTTTGCATAAGTGCTTTTGGTCCTTTTACAGTCCGTCTATTATACGCGATTTTATACGCTTTAGACGCACTTACCTTTTCGTGGACCTAACTCATCATTGGATTCTTCACTGTGAAACTTGCGCGAAATGAAAAAGTTTGACCTTCAATCGATATTAATTTTCTTTCATGCTCTTTATCCAGATCCGCCTGGATGAGATAATTTTCAGGGCTTTGGAGCAACAAAAAGGTTTGACTATGTCTCTAACACTCTATCAGTCGTCTGTGCAAAGTTTTATTCAGACAATATCAGCGATTTTGACATGTCTTGATAAGGGCAGAAAATTTTGTCGGGATAACAACATTGATCGAAACGAATTCATTGATGCCAGACTGCACCCTAGCATGCTGCCGCTTCATTTCCAGATTGTCACCTTAGTCCATTTCTCGGAGGGTGCCATCGATGCTGCGGAAAAAGGGGTGGTTGGAGGGCCAGATATGACGCTTGAATTCGATTATGATGGACTTCAAACTTACCTTGCAAGCTCTCTGGAGCGATTGGGGGCTTTAAACGAGAGTGAAGTTAACGCGCTGATCAGTGGTGAGGTGATATTTAAATATGAGGGAGTCATATTGCCTTTCACTACGGAGGACTTCTTCGTAACTTATGCACTACCTAACTTTTACTTCCATGCTACTGTGGCCTACTCAATTCTCAGATCTTCAGGAGTTCCCGTCGGTATTGCTAATTATATTGGCAAAGTGAAAACTACTGCGTCACCCAATATAGCGTCACAATTTCATCAATACACCGGTGCAGACTACCTCGATTTTCTGGAGGAGATTGCAGGTCTTTAAGTTACAAGAAGCTTGATCGACTGTTCTTCAGGAGTCTGTGACGACACCGCTGCTCTTTAATATTTTTATGTCATCCTCGTTAATTCCAATGCTGTGCAGGATATCGTCGGTATGAGATGCTAATCTTGGTCCTGGCCACTCGGTAGCTCCCGGAGATTGGCTCAGTTTGGGCAGAATCGCTGGAATATTGAGCGGTTCGCCATTTATCTCGACTCTTTCGAAGAGTTCACGATCATTAAAGTGCGGATCACTCATCATATCAGCGACGTTATACACTGGACCGCATGGAACGCGGCTCTCTTCCAATATGGACATAGCATCTTTAATTGTTTGGTTTTTGCACCACTCCTTAAGCACATCATCTAAAAATCTTTGATGAATTACCCGATCAGCATTTGATGCGTACTTAGAGTTTTCTGCTATATCGATTCGGCCAACTGCATGCATCAAACGCACGAAAATTGAGTCACCGTTGCCGCCTATCACAAGAAATTTCCCGTCTTTACACTCGTATGTATTGGTAGGAACGATTCCTGTAACCGTGGTGCCAGAGGGTTCTCGTATTTCTCCAGCACCGTCGTATTCAGGCACTACTGCCTCAAGTAAATTAAACATAGATTCGTAAAGCGCAACGTCGACAACTTGTCCGCCATTGCCTTGATCTCTTGATCGAAGCGCCATGAGGACCCCTAGGACTGCATGGAGACCCGACACCGTGTCACCTAAACTAAGATTTGGTCTGACCGGCGGCTCTCCGGGAAAGCCATTTACATATCTGAAACCGCTGATCGCTTCGCAAGCCGAGGCAAATCCAGCTTTTTCTGCATAGGGGCCCGTTTGACCAAACCCTGATATTCGAGCATATATTAAGTTTGGGTTATCACTACGCATGCTATCAGGGTCAAGTCCCCAATTTTCCAGTACCCCAGGCCGAAAGTTTTCTACGACTACATCCGCGCTCGCCAGAAGCTTTTTGACTAAATCTCGACCCTGTGGCGTCTTCAAATTTAACGAAATGCACTTTTTGTTTCGAGCTAGACTATGCCACCAAAGCGATGTTCCATTTTTCACTTTTCTCCATGTGCGGATAGGATCGCCACCGGGCGGCTCTACCTTGATTACTTCGGCTCCGAAATAGCCCAGCATACATCCTGCAAAGGGCCCAGCTAAAAGCTGACCTAATTCGATAACGCGAATACCAGCCAATGGCTTATTCAATGATATCTCTCCTAAATCACATTCATTTCGTTTAAACGTTGCATATTTTAACACTTGCAGTTGGCCGGAGGCGACTATAAATGCGGATAGAGGGCGTTCGATCGAGTTTGCTAATGATTTTTTTTTTCGTGATTGCTACCATTCATGATCGAAAGCTTTTAGACAGGAATATTGGGTCATAAGATATCACTTGATGCATATTTTCAAAAAAAACCGGTTATCGATCTGGGAGAATAAATTTTGGGGGAGAAAGTTTTTTTAACTGATGTTGGGCCTCGCGATGGACTGCAAAATCAACTTAAGATTCTGAATGTAGAGGAACGCCTAGAGCTGATTTCGGCAATATCGGATGCTGGGATATTTCAAATAGAGGTTGGCAGTTTCGTGTCGCCAAGAGCCGTGCCTGCAATGGCTGAAACAGACGCGCTCGTGCACAAATTAATCCAGCTGGAGCATTTCCAAACGCCGATGGTAGCTTTGATACCTAATCTAAAAGGATATCACCTGGCTCGAAGTGCCGGATTGAGGCATGTTGTAATGGTTCTATATGCGAGCGATTCTATGGCAATAAAGAATGTCGGAATGAGCATGATTGAGGCGGAGAACGCGACTGAGAGAATCTTAGCTGAAGCACGCAGTGATGGCATTCAGGTGACAGCTACAATAGCAGTTGCGTTTGAATGTCCTTTTGACGGTAAAACGGAATCAAAAATAACTGAAGCCATCGTTGATAAATTTATGGCTCTTGGCGCTGANAACATAGTTTTAGCTGACACTATCGGTGCAGCAAACCCCCAGCAGGTAAAAATCCTTACAAAAACTTTCGCGAAAAAGCTTGATATCGACCGAATCGGTTGTCATTTTCACGATACAAGAGCTTTGGGCTTAGCAAACGTTTATGCAGCCTTGGAATCGGGAATTCGGCGATTTGATAGCTCAATCGCTGGCTTGGGAGGATGCCCATTTGCGCCTGGCGCATCCGGAAATGTTGCTACCGAGGATGTGGCGATGTTATGCGAACAGTTGGGATTTGATACTGGACTGGACCTTGCCAAGTTATTGGTCGCTTCAGAAAAGGCAGCGAAGCTCACTGAATCAGGTGCTGAGGGTAGGTCCACCAATTGGTTGAAGACCAATTATGAAAAGATCGGGAGCTAACCTGTCGTTTTTCATTTTTACAGCCGACAAGAATTAATTCCGACTCACCGCTACATATGCTAGGAATTAGGACCGACTGCTTGGATTACTTCGTCGGTTGTCAGTATTTTAGACCAAAGTCTGCCAAGCATGACTAGTGAGCTGTTTTGCATTTCTTCGCTGTCGGTACCTGTGGCATCCGAGACAACTACTACGTTATATTGAAGATCGCTCGCTTCCATAGCAGTCATAGCGACACAGTTATTAGTAGATACGCCCACGCAAACGACTGTACTGATGTCCATAGCTCTTAGCACTGAGTCTAGCCTTGTAGATCTGAAGGCGCCCTGCGTCGTTTTGTTCAATACCAGCTCATCAGCCATGGGCTGAAGTTGTGCGACGATCTCATGCTCCTCATTTCCCACAATATTGTTGGTCTTTTTGACTATTTCTCGAATAGTGCTCACGACATCTCTAGCATCTGAGGTTTCGGCTCCATAAGTGATGTATATCACTCCCGCACAGCTTTTTCGAAAAGAGACGAGTAGCTTGTCAATGTTAGGGACCAAAAGGCTTTCAATTCTATCAAACCTGTAGTTAGCACTCTCGGCTGTTCCAGCTTCTTGCAAAAGTCTGCCGAGACCCAAATGTCTGTTGCCCGTCGCATTCTGCATATCGATTACTAACAGCACTGATTTTGAGGGAAGAATCTCGACGGCTTGAGAAAAGGAATTAATAAAGGTTGGCTCAGACATGGATTAATTGTACGGACTAATTGGGCGGCGTTCAAACTAAAATTTAAAAGAGGGTTATTTGATTTTATCATCAGAGGGTTAGCATAGCGGTTTCAATAACAGGAACTTTAAGTGCAGGCGTATAAATGCTCAGAACCAGCGAAACGGTTTTTCGGCTAGCTCAGACCAAAAAGCGGAAATTGGTTGTCGATATCATAGTCAGCAAATGTTGTGCATGAATTAGCATTGAGAGTACGACAAGCTTTTCACCGCTCTCGCATGATAATCCGATCGATTAAATTACTGTCTCTAGAACTAAGTCTCTTAACCTTCTCTTACACGAGCGTAAACCAACAAAAAACTTGGTCTTCGAGAAGGTTGTGAGAGCAGGCAGAGTGCCGACTAGATCACAATGCAAACAGATTGGAGGACGCATCATCTAACTGTTCAATTGCCAATATATTCTCAATAAGGCTCTCAACACGAGGTTTTGGCAAGAAAGGCTCACATAAACCTCGAAATTTTTCTTTAAAATCATCTTCCGACATAAAATTTGTCGGCTCGCCTTTTGGAACTTTGACAAAGCGTTCAAAGCTTGTGCCGCCCATTATGATACGCACGTTAGCACTCATATTCTCCGGGCTGTTAGCTTCCGCGATCTCATCGATACTGACAGTGACTCGCTTGCAAAGCGCTAATGTTTCCTCGTCATTAAGATGGCGAGAGTAGTCATCCCAAACAAAACTCCTCTCCCTAAAGGCAACTGCCGCGCTGAAAGGCATCGAAAATTGAGCATCAACAATACTTCTTGGATGTTGTTTCAAGTCAAGAGGCTCACCGATGACACCGAATCCTCGTTTGGGTAAGCCCACGTGAATTTCCAGATCTGATTCGAACGAAAGCGCATGCTTTTCGCTCATTTCGATTACAGCATCGATTGCTGCATGACTATATCTGCAAGATGGATAGGGTTTTACTCCCAGGGTCATTGTGTCCCAGTGCTCTCCCAATCTATTTGTAGCTTTTTCATCGTCGGCATTGGTAGCATAGTTTCGAAAAAAGCCCCACTTGCCCTCGATGGAATTTGCTGGACCCTTGAAGTTATCTCCGGCCATTACTGCTGCCATCAATCCATTTTGTGATGCTTGTCCTACGTGCAAGCGTTTTGTCCATGCGCCGTCAACCAAGAACTGCATTGCCCCTGCCGTTTGGCTGAGCGCTATACCAAAAGCAGAGATGTACTGCTCTTGCGACAAACCGAGAATTTTACCTGCAGCAGCAGCAGCGGCAAATATGCCGCATGTGGCTGTTGGATGAAAGCCCCGTCTGTAATGATCGCCAGCATCCACCGCCTTACCAAGCCGAATATGGATCTCAAAGCCCAGAGCCATTGCAGTTACAATCTCTTTCCCAGACGCTTCCACTAACTGCGCGGCGGCTAGAACTGCCGGGAGAATGGGTGCGCTTGCATGCAGTGACGCCTCGGCATGGGTATCATCAAAGTCAAGCGAGTGAGCGAGAGTTCCGTTGATTAATGCCGCTGCACTTGGAGTGTAACAACCGTTATCGCCGAAAACGTTGCACACGCCCTGACTCATGCCGAGTTTGCCTATTGCAGAAATCAGACTCGCCGTAGACTCTGATTCATTCCGAGCTCTGACGATGATACCTACAGTATCTAAGATTAACGTTTTTGTTCTGCCAACGACCTCATCAGGCAGGTTGTCAAAAACCAGCTTTTCGCAAAACTGGGCGATCTTTTGAGTTGTAACATTCACGCTTGAGTTCCTTGATTTTCTCTAACTAAGCTGAGGGCGGGGCGGTAATTCGATTTTGAAGTGCCGCTTGAGAATCGCTGCAATATTTTCAAAGCAGCATCCAAACCTCACCACCTCGAGGGTTTCAACGTTTAACAGGGTTGAGGACATCCCTTGATGAGTGTACTTTACTGGCCCATAATCGATTATTAAATCCGCAGCATCTTTTACTTCATCCTGGATATCTTCAACCCTAAATTTAGTCCCGGTCGTTGAGATGTTGGCTGAAGATCCAAACACTAATTTATCTGCCTCTAAAATCAAGCGAGTAATGGCTGCATGAAACTTTCCCGCGTTTGTGAGCATCGCTAGCGTATCATTAACTGTGCTTCTTCTATAAAGATCTGGGTTGATGCCTTTAATCAAAGGATGTTCCGTGTTACACGGCGCGATTACTCCTAGTGGAAGATCATAATCATCGGTAATCGCCTGGACGATGTCACGACCTCTTGAGGAAACCTTGTGCATCAGAGCATGATGCCCCATGTTGCCTATCACGGCGTTGTACTTCGAATTGGCTCGTTTTTTCGTGTTAAAGATATGCATGATCGATTGGTCGGTTCCGCCAAGGAACGCATACCCTACATCCATTGGTAGGATGCAAGTGCCGCCACTATCTAGCACCTCAAATGCAACTTTGGCATCTTCATCAATGCTCAAGACCCCCATAAAAACTCCTTTCTTAAACTCCAGACAGAGTAAATACAATGCTCGATCAGCAACATTAGAAAATCAATTCTTGTATGAATAATTGTATCGCGAAAAATCTGGCGCCGTCGGCGGAACCAGGCCTGTTTCGTTCAGACATCTGCTTCTTAACTCCTCTAAATCTCCCCCGAAGTTAAACACTTTCGAACCAGTTGCCTCTGCCACCGCCTTGCTTTCTCTCAAAGCGCTCGTGGCGTCTAGATCAAGTGATTCACCGTCTACAACAACCCCATATGCATCCTTGGCTGCCTGAGCACTAACTAAGCCTGATCGAACGTCATGTAACACTCGTTCTGGTTCGCGGGTCAGTGGATTTCCGACGCCGCCGCCTCCCCAGGTATTGAAGTAGAGAATGTCACCACTGCTTACTGGAACAAGGTCGCATTTAGAGGGCAGAAACTCGCTTGTTCCATCTGCTCGCACGATCTCTTTCGTGCTTCGCTGACCCGGTTCGGCGCCGTTTACACCCCAAGGGTAGGTAAGCCACCTATCGTCGTGTATTGAAATTTCTCCATCTTCTAAAAAGCGATACCCCATCCTTATGCCGTTACCGCCTCTGTGATATCCAGCTCCCCCAGAGTCAATAATGCACTCNTAAGTTTCTATTCGGAGNGGGAAATATGCTTCCAAGTANTCATTNGGCACATTTTTAAAGTTTGGCCANAGAGAGTGTCCGTCNGGNCCNTCTCCAACTGGACGGGCGGGGATGCCACCAAATCCGATCTGATATAGTTGATACCACTCGCCATTCTTGTCTCGACCCGAATACATGAAATGAGGACTGTCAGAGAATCCGGCGCCACAGAGAAAATCAGGATTCCCTTGACCCAAAAGACCGCTCAGAACATCAAATATGCGGCCTAGAGCATGCGTGCGGCATGACAATGCCGCGGGTCTAATCGGCTTTAGCATGCAACCTCTCGGAATTCTTACATCTATGTAATCGTAAAAACCGTCGTTGAATAAAATTTGCGGATCAAATGCAGATATCATGAAAGTGCCGCAAAACATTTTAAACATCTCTTCATTTAACATAAAGTTAATTGAACCGGGGCTTTGAGGATCGGTNCCGTCAAAATCAAAAATGACCTTTTCACCCTCTCGCCACATCGAGCACTTAATTTTATAGGGGCCAGAGCCCAGAGCATCATCGCAAATATAATCTTCAAATGATTGTTTCTCTACTGGAATGGTTTCCATAATCAATTGCCGCATGGCTCGGCAATTCCTTTCTAATAGTTCTTGTAGCGCGGAATAAAAAACATCGTCCCCAAATCGCTCCGCCATTTCCACGCATCGTCGTTCAGCAATAGTGCAGGCCGCAATCACGCCTTTAAAATCACCTTGATTCCAGTGCGGCATTCTTGAATTGCGGAGCGCTATCTTCATAATGTCGTCTTGGAACTCTCCTTTTTTATAGATCTTAACAGGAGGGAAAGCAGTGCCCTCTTCAAAAATTTCTCGGGCCTTATTTGGCAACGACCCAGGCACACGACCACCGATATCAGTGAGGTGGCCAAAGTGGGCGGCCCACGCCATGTGCCTTCCATCCTTAAAGATCGGCTTTATAACCAGATAGTCGTTCAGGTGGCTGATAGCGCCGCCGCAGCTGTAAGGGTCATTGGTAAGAATCATGTCGCCTTCCTCAATCGTTCCCTCATAACCCTCCATGAAACCATGTATAAATGAACCGAACTGGCCAACAATCATCTTCCCGTCAGCATTTGCAACCATAGGAAATGCGTCCCCCTGCTCGCGTATTCCTGGTGACATTGCGGTCCTAAAGACCGTTGCATCCATTTGTTCTCGGGTGTTTCGAAGAGCGCTTTCTATCACATCAAGTGTAATAGGGTCCACCGCCACCTTTGAAAATGGAGCCTCGTTGGTTTGAATTATCTTTTCTTTCATCGTTTTCTCTCCCTTTCCTAAACCGGCGATAACAAGAGGTTNAGTTTGTCATCNACTTGAGCAATGTGCNCAGNCAGGACNACCGATGTCGAGTCCATTTCAGTAATTACTGCAGGACCTTGAACAATGTGGCCGGTCTTTAAAAGTGAACGATCATAGACTTTCGCAGCATGCTTCTCGCCATTATGAAAGATTTCATGATCTGACAAAACAGCATCGGCCACATCACCGAGTTGCCNGCCTTCGGAAGAGGCAAGCTCGAGTTGAGATTTTGGTCCCAATGCGATCACNCTGAGGTTGACAAACTCNTTTTCACCGTCGATTNTAAATGTGAATAGCTGCTCATGAAGTTTGTCAAAGTCTTCGGATACCTTGCTAAAATCGCCCTTTCCAATATCTTCAAGGCTAACAGGTATAGTTAAAACGAGGCCTTGTCCAGCGTATCGTATATCAATCTCATATTGTGTCGTAAGTTCATCAGGATCTATATCTTGCGACGCGTCCCCGTCGGATGCGTTTANTCCATCGGCGGCTGTTGTTTCCAAAGTTCTGAACTCTCCGGCGAGCTTTNCGCCNGCCGCCGCNGACATATTCACGATTATTGTTTTTGAAGCNTCATTCCTTAAGCGAGTAGTGGCGTCGCCGTAGGCACACAGAATACCCGGCCCCGGAGGTATCACNACCGGCCAAGCTTGTGTGAGCGCTCCGAGTGCATTTGCATGAAGTGGACCGGCACCACCAAATGCCATGAGGGAGAAATCCCTCGGATCATATCCTTTTTCTACTGAGACCAACCTAACAGCGCCAAACATCTTTTCATTGACAATTTTAATTATGCCTTCAGCTGCCTCCAAAAGAGATAAGCCCAANGCATCCGCGATTTTTTGCACAGCTTTTTCAGCCAGTTCTTTGCGAATNGCCATGTCGCCGCCNAACTTCTGAGTTTCAGGCAGATACCCGAGGACCACGTTNGCATCCGTNACNGTAGGCTCANTCCCCCCTTTGTCATAGGCTGCGGGTCCCGGTTCAGCGCCAGCCGATTCNGGTCCAACTCGGAGAGCNCGAGTCAGCTCTGGNACATGAGCAATGGANCCGCCGCCTGNNCCTATTGATCTAACATCAAGNGCNCTTGCNCGGACGGTGACGTCCCCAACGGTTGTCTCTCGTCTGACCAGCGCCTGCCCATTCTCTATCAAAGCAACGTCAGTCGAGGTGCCTCCCATATCGAATGTGATAATGTTGTTAAAACCTGCTTGTTCCCCCACCCACATTGCTCCGGATACGCCCCCTGCAGGTCCACTCATCAGCATNTACACTGGGAAATTCATNGCGGAGGNGGCTGTNGCNAAGCCTCCGTCTGAGCGGAGAATTGACAAACTCGCGCCGTCCATTCTGTTGTCGAACTCCTTTTGTAAATTTGAAATATAGTTTTCAACCTGGGGNCGAACATAAGAGTTTGCGACGGTNGTTATGGTCCTCTCNTACTCCTGCATTTCCGGTATGACCTCACTCGAAATAGANGTCGGNATGTTTGGAAGCANTTCCTNTACAAGNNCTCTGAGCTTTTTCTCATGGGTGTCATTAGAAAAGCTGTTTATCAGGCAGATAGTAATGGCTTCTACANTTTTCTCAGCGAGTTTNGCAATTGATNGCNTAGCTTTNTCCANATNAAGCTCTGAGACAATCGACCCATCAGCTGCGATTCTTTCATCTATCTCCACAGTGCAATCNAGGGGCGCAAGAGGNGGTGTTTTCTGATAGTAAAGCCATCCTCCGAGTCCGCCGGGCACATACGATCTGGCAATCTGCAGCACTTGTCCATACCCCTTTGAAGTGACCAGACCCACTTTTGCTCCTTGCCCAGTTAAAATTGCATTGGTCGCTACTGTTGTCCCGTGCGTCACCACGTCTATATCTTTTAAATCTACTCCGGCAAGTTCGCAAGCTTTTTCGATTCCGTTGAGGACACCTATAGAACTATCGCTTGGAGTCGATGGCACTTTGGCGGTAAAAAACTCTGAGTTNGCAGNATTAACAAGAAGAACGTCAGTAAACGTACCACCAACATCAACACCCACTTTAAACATTAAACCATCCTCCATTCATTTATATTTTTTTCGCTGAAGACATCTTACAATACATGCGAGAAATGTCATATAGTAGGAATGAGAACAATTTCATTAATTGGTCCAGACAATTGGACCAGATAGGAGANAGAAGTGGGACAAAATGTCGACGGGACACTTTACGAGAACATCGCACAGAACTTAATGTCTGACATTGCTGAAGGTGTATGGAAAGTTGGGGATCAGTTGCCAGCAGAGCAGAGCCTAGCGCTAAGATATAATGTTAGTCGNTTTACGATACGTTCTGCTCTTGACTGTTTNCAATCTAAAGGAATGATCAGTCGNAAAAGACGCCTTGGAACAACTGTTCTCTCAGATTTCCCTATGGAGACGATAGTCCAAGAGATAAATAGCCTTAGTGAGCTTTTCCAATACCCCGAAGGCACGAGACTCAGAGTTTTAAGGACATCAAGTTTTTCTGCGGATATTTCTGTAGCCAACTTTCTCGGCTGCGCTGCCGGAACCAGATGGACGAAGATTGAAACAATAAGGCAGTCGCACTCTAAGTCCCCAATTTGCCTAACCGAGATATATGTTCCAGAAACATATCGAGAGATTAAAGATTTTATCGGCAAAAGCTCTAAACCCGCTTTTAAGTTATTGGAAGACAAATTTAATGTTAAGGCAGTAGAAATTAACGCGGAGATTCTTGCAGGCACTATCTTNCAGCCGCGGGCCGATTTATTGCAGGTCGAGGACAGAAGCGCCACCNTGATTCTCATCAGAAGGTATCGAGATTCCGCGGGAAACTTGCTTGAGGTATCCACCAGCGAGCATCCAGCGAGCAGATTCACATATTCATTCAACCTAAGCTATCGGAGATAAAAAATAGATGCAAACTCAGNNAAAAGTTGTCAANGACACTTTGGAATTGGCNTTAAGAAGCTTACTTTTTGTTCCGGGTAACCANTCAGAGAAGATTGCCAAAGTCTTTTCCTATGGAGCNGATGCGGTAATAATCGATCTNGAGGANGCATGTGCCGTAATTGACAANCCNAAAGCTNGAGATACNGCAATTNCTGCGCTTAANAAANCGCACAAGGGTCTTGGTTATATCCGAATCAATGGAATTGATACCCCTTTTTGCTTCGGCGATCTCAAAACAATCGTTGGGCCATGGCTTGATGGGATTGTGCTGCCAAAATTAGAGAATCCTGAGCAACTTTATACAGTGGATTGGGTTTTGACACAGTTTGAACACGAAGC
>NZJL01000031.1 GCA_002692165.1 Porticoccaceae bacterium | reverse complement strand
TGCATCTAAGACTTAGGAGGTCCTTGTTTTATCCATTAAACTAAGGGACCGGTGGCATATGAAACCAGAAATTGCATAAAAAGCTGGGCTCATTTTCATATTAATCGAGTTTTATATGAGCGACAATTATAAATAGAGCCTCTCGCACGATTAACTAATACGGTACTGCAGTTTTTATTTTGCCAAAAACTTTAACCCGCACAAACTAGGAAATTTAGTTTGAACATTGTTTTAGTAGAATTTGGGCGAATCCAAGACAACCGGTCGGTAGTCACAGGCCGGCAGCATCAGCATTTAACTCGAGTGCTAAAAGTGCAAGTCGGCTCTAAACTTAGGGTGGGCCAAATAAATGGTCTAATCGGCGAAGCGCTGGTAACAAACATGGATAGTGAGAGCACTACACTTGAAATGTCGCTTACCGATAGCCCGCCTGCTCCTTTGCCATTAAGTTTAATTATCGCTCTGCCTCGGCCTAAAATGTTGAGACGAATCCTCCAATCATCGGCATCTATGGGTCTTAAATCCGTTTATGTGATTAACGCTTTCAAAGTTGAAAAGAGTTATTGGCAATCAAAATTTCTTCAGGCCGACAAGATCAAAGAACAATTTATTCTGGGTCTTGAACAGTCTTGTGACACTCAGATGCCTGAAATATTTTTTTACCCATCATTCAAAAGGTTCATAGAAGACAAAATAGGTGAACTTGTTTGCCCCGGATTCAATTTCGTGGCGCATCCGACTGGTTCCGTAGCTTGTCCAATTAATCTAGATGCGAAAAGCCTAGTGGCCGTTGGTCCGGAAGGTGGATTTACACCATATGAGATACAGCAATTTCTCAATAGTGGTTTCCGACCTGTAACCTTAGGACCCAGGATTTTGAGAGTCGAGAACGCAGTACCGGCTATCCTCTCGAGACTATATCCCAGATGACGAAGAATCCTTTATTAATAGCTTATTTATGAAATTCACCTTTATTCTTTGTCAATCAGTTTACCAGCTTTCGAAAAGTTAGACTGATCCTAGGTTTAAGAAAATCTTTTGTTTTCGCTATTCGGTGCTGCCAATATTCTTGTATTCCGGGGCACATTAGCAACAGTGAACCATGGCTTAACGGAATGTTAACTCTGTCTTTTGTGCCTTTATGTCGCAATTGAAAATTTCTCTCGGCGCCCAAAGATACTGAGGCCACAGCTGGCTTAGAACCAAGAGAGTTTTCATCATCCGCATGCCAACCCATACTATCTGAACCGTTTCTGTAGTAATTAACAAGAATACCATTGAAATCATTTTGCGTTGTTTTTTTTACATCTTGACTGAGGTTGTTCATCCATTCTGGGTACTCTAACCCCGGCAAGCTTAACCTCGAGTAAGTATAACTTTGCCCTGATTCGGAAAACCAATTTTGCAACCTAGGAATTTGAATTGTCTTTCCAAACATTTTAATGGAATCTTTTCTCCAAGCAATCTGTTGAGTGGCTATTTCGAGTATCTGGTCTGAGGTGAAGTCTGAGAGCCAATTTCGCCAATGAAACAAAGCTGCTTCATTAGTCGAGGTAAGAGGCAACATTGTGACGGTTGGTCTAGTCGATTCCATAAAGAGTCGGCTCTATTATAAGTCTGACGGAGAAGTACTTTTCAACACTGTTTTTAATTAAGTCTGATAATTCCACGATTTCGGAGAAAGAACCTGACCCATAATTCACCAACACCAGCGCATGGGATTTATGCACTCCTACGTTTTTATACTTGTAGCCGCGAAAATTACAATGATCGATCATCCAAGCAGCCGGAACTTTCGCTAGATCATCTGCAACTGGGAAGTATGGGAGTTTTGGATGACTAGCGAGCAAATCATTTAAATGCTCTCTGTCGACTATCGGATTTTTAAAAAAACTTCCGGCATTGGGCCAATGAACTGGGTCTGGAAGGTTTTTTTGCCTTAACTGTTTAACGGTGTCACTTATCAATCTTGGAGAAAGATTATCGTCAGTCATGGTGCCTAATTTATCCAGAAGAGCTTGTTTTAATGAAGGGTAACTATAATTCAACTTGGCTTGTTTATAGAGTCTAAGCTTGATTGCCGTAATCACATGTGTGCCTGCGCCATTCCGCTTGAAGCGACTGTGGCGGTATCCAAAATCGCATTCATCAGCACCGATTTCTATAGTTTCTCCTGTGGCCCGAAAAACCGCTTTAACGGAAATAAGTCTCTCTGATAGCTCTACGCCAAAAGCTCCGATATTTTGTATAGGAGCGGCACCCGCAGTCCCAGGGATTAAAGAAAGATTCTCCAAACCATACCAGCTTTTTCCTAAAGTCCAATCGACAAGAGAGGGCCAACTCTCTCCGGCACCAACCTCTACAACAATCTCTTGTCCTTCTTGCTTGAACGTTTTTCCTTTAATGTCAATTTTTAGCACTAATCCTGGAATTTTTTGATTGAGAATAACATTTGTGCCCTCTCCGAGGATTGTTATATCCAAGTTGTTCCTGGAAGCAAAATCCAACGCATACCGCAGGTCCTCACTGCAGCATATTGAACAAAAATACTCAGCCACACTGGAAAGCGAGAAACTATTAAACTCATCAAGATGATAAGTTTTTAAGACT
Source organism: Porticoccaceae bacterium (assembly GCA_002692165.1). GTDB lineage: Bacteria > Pseudomonadota > Gammaproteobacteria > Pseudomonadales > Porticoccaceae > TMED48. Next base: position 11,947 of record NZJL01000031.1, on the reverse strand, counting down.
TTTGGGTTCATAGCCTGTGCTTTTGAATATGCTCCAGCAGACCTTTTGAGGCATCTATCACTAAATCAATAACCAACTCGAATCCATCAGAACCACTGTAATAAGGATCAGGAACTTCTTCTATGCTCGAATTCGAGCCAAATGACAAGAACAAGCCAAGATATCCGGGATAATTCTGCGGCTTGATTCTAGAGATATCATTCAAATTTTGTTTGTCCATTACAAGAATATAATCAAAACGATCAAAATCTCTGTTCTCAAAAAGCCTTGCGCGTAAAAAACTGATATCTATCCCATGATCAAGAGCTGTCTGGCAGCTTCGGCTATCTGGGTTTTTTCCTACGTGCCAATCGCCAGTGCCGGCAGAGTCCACGTAGATCATGTCTCCTAGATGCTCTTTATCTAAGAGGTTCCGAAAAACGCCATGCGCAGTCGGAGAGCGACAGATATTACCCAGGCAAACAAACAAAACTGATATTCTTGCTCTTTCAGTCGCCATTACAAATCCCTTGTGAAGATTATCACACTAATTAAAAAACAGAGTGACAATCGTTTTTCGAAAAAATTTCTCTCACCCTTTTCAAATCGGTGGCCGTGTCAACCCCTTCGGGCACAAATTCCTTTGCTTCATGGACCATTATCTTGACGCCATGGTATAAGAAGCGTAATTGTTCCAAACGCTCCAAACGCTCAATCGGAGATGTAGGCCATTTCACAAAGTCGTTTAACGTCTTGACTCTGTAGGCATAAAGTCCTATGTGTCTTGATGTGAGCCCCGGTTCAGTCAGGGTTTTTTTGTCTTTAGCGAAATCAGACCGCGGCCAAGGAATAGGTGCTCGACTGAACAGCAAAGCAAATTGATCTTTATTTTTCACGATTTTTACAATATTTGGATTCAGGAGTTCCTCGGGATCATCGATTGGCGCGCTCAGAGTTGCAACATTGACGGCTTTGTTTTGCAGCAGAATCTCAGCTACTTGTTCAATGACAGTTGGCGGAATGAGTGGCTCGTCGCCTTGAACATTGACGATGATCCTCGATTCATCATAACCAAAGATTGAGGCGACCTCTTGTAATCGATCGGTTCCTGATTCATGGTCAATCTTAGTCATGCAGACTTCGGCTCCAAAGCCTTTGGCGACATTTTGAATGTCATGATGATCTGTTGCTATTATTACCTCTTGCGCGCTCGATAAAAGTGCTCTTTCCCAAACACGCTGAAGCATCGTTTTGCCATTAATATCGACCAAAGGTTTCATCGGCATCCTTTCGGATTGGTATCGGGCTGGTATCACAATAGTAAATTTCATGGCTAACTCGACGATAGTGCACGATTTTGATTTAAAGCTATCAACTCAGCTTCCAGACGATCGACTAAATCAGTTTGAATCTCGGCTTTCACCTCAAGAACCCATATCTTTGCATCCGGATTCGGTGAAAGTTTGACCGCATCTTTCGCAGTTATAATGATATCCAAATCATCTCCGAATGATAATTCTTTGGGACAAAGAACCCGATGATCATTAAACGCATGCAGTGTTACGTTAAATCCAAGCGAAATCAATGTAGCCTCAAATCGTTTCGGCGTTCCAATGGCTGCAACCGCATGGACACAAGTGTTTTTCCGCCATTCTCCTAGTTGTTTCGTTTGTCCAGTTAACAGATTGCGGAAACTAATTGGTGACAGAGAAAACTTGTCCAATTTTTTTATAGTGGCTTCAAACTCGTCACATTGAGTCACGTTGACGGCCACAAAGTCTACTTGGCTCAGGCGGGACTCTGGCTCCCGAAGTGGCCCAGCCGGCAAAAGACAACGGTTCCCCAAACCTTTTGCTCCGTCAATCACAACTATCTCAATATCTCTATGCATTCTGTAATGCTGAAGACCATCATCACTCAGCACGACATTACAATCAAAATTGTTGAGCAAATGTTTGACCGCTTCCGGTCGATTTGGATCGACCACGACTGGACAGCAGTTACTCCTTGCTATCAACAAAGGTTCATCTCCACTGAGGTGAAAAGAAGTATCGAGAGCTACACTTAAAGGATATTGCGCCGAATACCCTCCATAACCGCGACTGACTACACCCGGGGAAAAGCCGCGCTGCTTTAGTTCCGAGACTAGAGCCATAACCAAAGGAGTTTTACCTGTTCCACCAATATTAAGGTTTCCTACCACTACAACCGGGACACGGTATGGTTTGTCTTTAGTAAGTAAAGTTAAGTACTGGCGTCGAACCAACGTTATCAAACGATAAATCAGAGACAATGGCCACATTAACTTTAACCACCAGCTTGGCTCATACCAAGCGCGAGTAAAAACATCCTCCAATGACAAAGNTAATGACTCTCTACAGAATTAAATTGATTTGAGTATAAATCTGCGTACCTGCCAGCGTGCTCAAGTAGTTCTCCATGACTTCCGCTCTCTATCACTTGTCCGTTTTCAATCACTAAGATAGTATCTGCTTTCTCCACCGTGCTTAGTCTGTGAGCAATCACGAAGGTGGTGCGGTTTTCCATCAATCTTTCTAGTGCTGTTTGAATATGTCGCTCTGAGTCGGTATCTAGCGANGATGTTGCTTCATCNAANATGAGTATCGGAGCGTCNTTNAGGANTGCTCNGGCNATGGCTANCCTCTGACGNTGNCCACCNGACANCATAATNCCNTCATCNCCAATTTCNGTGCTNTAAGNANCAGGNAANTCCTNTATAAATTCNTGTGCATTAGCAATTTNAGCNGCTNATCNCTACTTGCNTTANANTNGAATNTGAGAGCTCTCCNTANGCNATNTTNTTNAANATNGTGTCGTTAAAAAGTGTTACATTTTGACTCACNAGCGCNACTTGNTTGCGNAGGTTTGNTAGCTCAAAATCNCATATGTCNNTATNGTCNAGNAAAATNNTNCCNCTNTCTANTTGATAAAATCTCGGTATCAAACTTACAAGTGATGTTTTNCCACTTCCTGATGAACCAACCAAAGCNANAGTCTCNCCCGCATTGACTTTAAATGTNAGTTCTTGGAGAACTTGTCTTTTGGTATCCGGATAAGAAAAACAAACATTTTTGAATTCGAATTGCCCTTNTGCCCTCCTTACNTGATGAGTGCCTNTATTCCTCTCTTCTTCGGAATCGATNATGTCGAAAATGGATTCTGCTGCTGCTATACCACGTTGAATTGAACTATTNANTTCNGTCAACTGNCTNANTGGTTTTATNAGCATNCCGGACGCCACCAAAAAGGTNATGAAGCTNCCNGTAGTCATCGTTGCGAGGAAAACAGGNTTGAGCATAAAGCTGGTAATTGCAGCAAATGCNAGAGANACCAGAAGCATNACTAANGGATTNCTAAGCCCTTCAGTNAGTGCCATCTTCATATTCTGCCTGCGNTTNCTGTGACTCGCCTCGTTTATGCGGNTCTTCTCCATCTCTACTCCGCCATACATCCTCACTTCGCTATAGCCATTTACCGCTTCCTGTGTGACATGCGTCACATCACCCATCGCAGATTGAATGTTTTTGCTAATACGTCTAAATCTTTTGCTGACAAAATTAACAAATAGCGCGATGAAGGGCATCACTGCCAAAAAAAACAGCGTCAATTTCCAGTTGACATAGAACAGATAAGCCAGCAAACCAATAACCAAGCTGCCTTGTTGTAGCATAATCTTAATCGCCTTAGTCCCTGCTTCAGTGACCTGCTGGACGTTATAAGTAATTACTGAAACTAAATGACCCGTCATTGAGCGATCAAAAAATCGAAAAGGAAGTAAGAGATACTTGTTAAAAATATCTGTCCGAAGTTCATGAACCAGGTAATTGGCCACATAGGCAAGCCCATAAGTTCCTATGAAATAGCCAAGACCCCTTGCGATGCTGATGATCATCAAAAAAAATGGGATAATAATCCAGGCCTCGCTGACTGAATTCTCTCCAAATAAGTGCTTAGCCAAATTTGCAGTCATGCCATTGGGGTGGGTCGCCATGGCCTCGCCCGAATCACCTGTCAATTGAGCAACCGAATCGGTGATAAATCCCAAAAGATCTACAAATGCAACTTCAGCCAAAGAATGCATCACCAGACCCAGAACGCTAAAAAAGAACACGGCCCAGTATCTGGATACGTAGCCAAGCAATCTGACATAAGTGGAGAACGAACTGTTGGGTGGTTTTGCCATGCAATCCTAGCTTATCGAGGGTCCTAGCAGGTCAGTGGCTTGGTAATCTTTAATTCCTCGAAAGGTGCAAGAAGTCAAACCAAGATATATCCGATTTCCGATCATAATGTGCGACCGTTTATTTGACAATGATTTGTGGTTTTCAATGTCATCTTTAATGATGCATACTCTTCACTTAAAGATGAATAACTTTAGGTCTTATGCCAATGGAAAAGTTATATAATGACAGTGGCTCACAATACCGTTAAGAAGCACCTGCTNATCATAGCTCATAGCCAGAGNGGCCGAACNAAAGCCATGGCCGACGCNGTCTTAGCTGGCTCTCAGCAAGAACCTGCCGTGATAACAAAATATCTCCTTCCGAGCGCGACAAATTTAAGCGACTTGCTCTGGACTAATGGACTGATCTTTGGAACGCCTGAAAACTTTGGAACTATGAGCGGCATGTTAAAGGATTTTTTTGATAGGACATTCTATCCAGCGGAACCATATGAATTAAACTTGCCATANCAAATTTTTGTCAGCTCCAGTAATGATGGCACCGGTGCCGTGAGAGATATAAGAAGAATAGCAAAGGGCTATCCATTTAAAGAGGTTGGTGATCCTTTGATATGTCGAGGCGAACTTGATAAAAAGGATCTTAAAGCATGCCAAGATCTCGGCATGAGCATGGCTATGGGTCTCGAAATGGGGATTTTTTAATTCTTGCACGCTAGTTTTGTCTGAAAACGATGATAGATGAGTTTGAACGAACTGCTTCTAGGTAGTATTTTTATGCGACATGAGTCGGATCTTTAAGCTTAAAATAATTGTATACTATGACTGATAGATCAAAATCCTCGTTTCCTTGGTCGTTTTCCAACCTTTTGTCTAGGGAGTTTGTCCGGTAACGCTTTTTCCGGCGTCTGAACACAAGCATAACGTTTTTTTACCGGGTCTAACCCCTCGTCTTGCACAAAATCAAGCCTACTGTATGCCATGAGGCTAGTCTCGTCGATTGCCCAGCCCTCAATATAGTATTCAGTCATTACGCGGAACTTAATGATCTCATCTTGCTTTTGATATGATATGTCCCGAAATGTTTTATCAGGCGTCAGTAGCGTATTATTGGGGGCTTCGATTTCCAAAAGACTAGTATCGGGGTCGATAACAAGGTCGCGATCGTCACATGTCAATTCCAATTTTTCAGCAAAAGTGGCACCTGAGAAAAATATCATAATCGAGCAAGAGTATTTTGAAAACAATTTCACAACATTAATTCCAAATAGCTGAATGTAAATAATCCCAGAGATTTATCTAAGTTACAAGTACTTGATTAAGTAAAATATGATATACGTGAATCATCGAGTATATAAGTACACGAGATAAAACTTCACACTGGTAAAGCTAATGGCTAAGGATTTATTTGTCCCTTGTCGAAGTTTTGGACTTTATTAGCGAAAAGATGACTTGGTTGCCCTTGCATGATAATATTATAAGCCATTGTCGTTAGGAAGATCACATGGCCGAAATTTCACGTAATCTAGGTAGAGCTCCTGCGGCGGTTGAACCGGGGGTTCGCCAGCGGAGTCGATTGGCCAGGCAAAACAGTAGCCCCGGAGAGTTGCAACGTGACAACGTTCGGGTCATAGAGCAGACAGACTCCATGATGGCGCGGGAGCGCTATGAATTAGCAAGATTAAAAGCTGATTTGCTATCACAACAGTTATTTGAGGCCAAGGTACAGCAAACTATAGCTGAGGAAAAGTTGGCAGCTGGCATGCGCATTGGCCAACTTGACTCTGAGATTTCTGAGGCCCAACTAGATGATAGTGCACCGATAAACTCAAAGATAATCCTCAACAAAAGAATAGAAGCAATAGTTGAAGATCTCACATCACTGCAGAGCAATATGCCGGTCCGGAATGAGCCACTATTTGTTAATGTCGTTATCTAGAATTCTTTAAAAAAATGCCAGATAGCACTCTTCAAATCTTTTGATTATGCCTCTTCTCAAGATAATCTAGCGGCAATTTAGTAGTCTCGACGACACGGCGCATAACAAATGTCGACGTAACCCCGCTGACACCAGGAATTGTGGTTATTTTCCCAAGAAGAAAGTCATGGTATCTATCCATATCAGGAATTACGACCTTGAGCTGGTAATCTGCTTCGTGGCCCGTTATTAAGTAGCATTCTAAGATCTCACTGCAATGCGCAATCGACTCCTCAAATTCCTGGAATCTCTCGGACGTATGCTGGTCCATCCTCACATGAACAATCGCCATAAGATTCAGATTGAGCTTCCGATGATTCAATCGTAAAGTGGCGTCTCTAATAATGCCTGTTTTCCGCAGAGTTTTTACGCGACGCAAGCAAGGCGCAGGCGTAAGACCAACCCGTTCTGCTAATATTTGATTGGACAAGCTACCATCTCTTTGAAGCTCATCGAGAATCCGTATATCTAATCTATCTAGGGTTAGNGNTNNCATCATNTAATTTNNAATTGCTGTANNAANNAAANTACTNATATANNATTGCTANAATAANAAATATAATNAANGATTAAATCAANAATTGCCAAAATAATGACTTATAATGGTTTTACTAAGAATTTCTTTTTGTAATGCTTGGGCGAAATTAATCATTTAGAGGGTTTTAATGTGTTTGATCATCAGAAATACAGTCAGTTTAAGCAAGTTCAACTTGAAGACCGAATCTGGCCTAATAGACGAATAACCGAGGCACCCACATGGTGCAGCGTTGACTTACGAGATGGGAACCAAGCGCTGGTAAACCCCATGTCTGTTGAGAAGAAGACAAAAATGTTTAAACTCCTTGTTCAGCTTGGATTCAAGGAAATAGAAATTGGGTTTCCATCAGCCTCTCAACCTGATTTCGACTTTACGAGAAAACTAATCGATGACGACTTGATTCCGCATGATGTAACGGTACAGGTGCTAACTCAAGCAAGAAAGGAGCTGATAGATAGAACTTACGAATCTCTCATAGGAGCGAAACGGGCTATAGTTCATCTCTATAATTCCACGTCCGCGGTCCAGCGTGAGCAGGTTTTTAGAATTTCCTCTGACGGCATATTAGACATTGCAAAAAACGGTGCCAAGTGGGTTCGGGAGGCTTCAATGAAATTTCCAGAGACTGAATGGATTTTTCAATATTCACCGGAGAGTTTCACCGGTACCGAGCTTAATCATGCTGTAACTGTTTGTGATGCGGTGGTCTCTGAATGGAAACCAGAGCAAGGGCAAAAGGTTATTATCAACCTCCCCGCTACGGTTGAGATGTCCACGCCAAATATTTTCGCGGATCAAATCGAATATTTTTGCCGACATCTGGCATATAGGAACGCGATTATCATCAGTCTACACACACACAATGATAGAGGTTGTGCCGTCGCAGCTGCGGAACTTGGCGTGCTGGCGGGCGCAGATCGCATCGAAGGAACGCTCCTTGGAAATGGCGAGAGAACCGGCAATATGGATATCGTGACCATGGCAATGAATCTTTACTCGCAAGGCATCGATCCTAATCTCGACTTTTCTAATATCGTGAAAATAATAGAGGTTGTCGAAGATTGCACAGAAATAAAAATTGCTCCAAGACACCCTTGGGCAGGAGAGCTTGTATACACCGCATTTTCTGGTAGCCATCAGGATGCCATACGAAAATCAATGCAATATCACGAGGAAAACGATCAAAAAATTTGGAATGTCGCCTACTTGCCGATCGATCCTCGGGATATTAATAGATGCTACGAGGCTGTAGTGAGAATCAATAGCCAAAGTGGCAAGGGCGGTGTAGCGTTGGTTCTAGAACGCGATTTTGGCATTGAACTACCCAAATGGCTTCATGTCAGCCTAGCGAAGGTCATTCAACGGGCCGCGGAGGAAACCGGACAAGAGATCTCTTCGGCAAACATCCATGCACTATATGAGGAATATTTTATAAAAGTGAAGCAGCAATGGTTGCTCACTGACTATAATCTCAAGCATCGGGATAAACATGTTGAAGCAGAATTCTACATCAACGGTGTAGCTGTTCAATGTCATGGTTCGGGGCCACTTGAAGCCTTGATACAAGGGCTAAATAAATATTTCGCATGTAGTATTGAGATCACACAATTTGATCAACATGCCATCGAGAGTGGAGCAGATTCGAAAGCCCAGGCATGCATCGAGCTTGCGGTCAATGGCCAACATTATTCTGCCGTGGCTATCGCAGAGGATACCATCGCCGCAGCAGTCCAGTCGGTCTTAACAGCATTTAGCAGAAGTTTTCCGGAGAGGCATCGAGGCGCAGCGTAAAAGAAAAATGGATATCCAGCCTAAAAGCTGCACCTTATAATACGCGCCCCGGGTTTAGTATTCCCTTTGGATCCATCGCGTTTTTGAGTGTTCTCATTAACTGGATTTCATTGTCGGTTCGAGATAACGGCAAATATTGCTTCTTCAAAACCCCTACGCCATGCTCCGCTGTTATAGCCCCTCCAAACTCTCCAATCATATGCATAATGTCTGTATTGATCGGTTTCACATCCTCTGCGCGTCCGGTGTAGGCAAAGGCGTGCAAGTTATTATCCCCGATGTGCCCGAAATACATTATTTTAAAACCAGGGTACTTATCCTTCATTCGAGACTCGGCAGCTTCTGCAAAATCTCCGATTAAACCAATCGGTAGGCTTACATCTTGATTAGAAATTGGCCCAAGAAGCGGAAGCACCTCACTGACTGCATCTCTAATCCGCCAAAATCCAAGCGCATCTTGACTCGATTGAGCGATTAAGGCGTCTTGAAGCAGATCACTTTCTATATTAGAGACTAACGCATCCTCAAAACGTTGGGCTCCCGAACTCAGATCATTATCCTTATATTCCACCAACAAATAAAATGAATGTCCTTGCGAGAATGGATTTTTTAAGGTTGGAACCATTTCGATGACTCCTTCGAAATAGTTGGCCCACATCAACTCAAAGCCGGTAAGCCCTCCCCCCAAGCTAAGTTTAAGATTATTGAGCACCGATATGACGGATTGATAATCACTGAGCGCACACAAAGCAGTATGAGTACTCACGGAGTTGGGTTGTAATTGGAGAACGGTGCGCGAAACGACGCCCAAAGTGCCTTCCGAACCAATAAAAAGGTGTTTCAAATCGTAACCAGAGTTATTTTTGATCATCCTGTTCATGGCTGAAACTATAGTCCCATCTGCAAGAACTACCTCTAACCCAAGCACTGAAGATCTTGCCATTCCAAATCTGATGACTTCGGTACCACCAGCATTCGTCGCAATATTCCCTCCGATTGTGCAACTACCACGAGGCGCCAAATCCAGTGGCAGATAAAGTTCTTTTTCGATTGCTGCCTCTTGAAGCGTCTGAAGAGGCGTACCCGCCCAGGCAATCATAGTCATGTTTTTTTCGTCAATTTCTTCTATACCGCTCATTCGTTCTAGTGATATCGCCACCTCATCACTGTTGGGCGTTGCGCCACCGGCCAATCCAGTCATGCCACCTTGGACTACAACCGATTGAGAATAAGAATGACAAATCTTGAGGATTTTAGATAGATCGAGTGTGGTAATTGGTCGGCAAACAAGTTGAGGACTGACGGCCGGGGTGCCGCTCCAATCTTTCTTATGCTTTTCCCCTATGCTCGATTTTCTTAGGACATTTTTCGGTCCTAGGAGGGCAGTGAGCTCTTGTGTGATTGCATCTAATATGGCTTGATCGTCCCTTTAAACCAATGTTGCTCTTGCAATTGTCGGAGCACGCGGTGACGAGTCACCATTTATCTTCGTAAGTCTCAACTCTGTCGTAAGACTCGCCGATCAAGACTCCCAACTGCCTTTCTTCTCCTTCTTCCAAATGCACTGCGGGACGACCATGAGCGAAACGGAAATTGCATATAATCCCTATATCTCCCACTTGCCACTCTAAGGGAATGCCATAACGATCGTAGACGTCTAGAAACTGTTGCTTCTCGTCCCTGCTCATTTCCGTATCGTCACCAAACGTTAATTTGAGGGGCCTCTCGTTTTCAGGAAGATGTTGAACCATAGGCCAGGTGTCAAACCAAGTGCTGTCATCAGCCATGCTGCTGTATAACAAATTCTTATCCATTTGAGGGAAATATTCGAACGCGGAGATGTAATACCGAGTCTTCAGAAGTCGATCGTCGCCCCACTCTGCCTGAAGCCCACGCTTCCGTGCTTCGTAGATCGCTATGTCGGGATCTTCAGTCAGCATAGATTGTTGCCAGTGATTATAGACCCCTATATCTAGCTTATCTTTGAACTGCTCTCGATCGGTCAAGTTCCTGTGGTAGCAGAGCCCCTTGTGTTTTAGTTTTCTGCCGAAGGGTGTTGCGAGCAAATCTTCAGTCGCCTTTACATTATCGGAAACAAAGGTATACCCACCTTTTTTTGGCATTTTATGAACCAAAAACGCTAGCATTTTTGTGCTGGAACCTATGTAAGCCATTTCATGATGGTAATGAAGCCATGCTTCAAGTGGCGCACCCACTTCAAACACATTTGCCTGCAGTGCTTTTCGCGGATTTGCTCCACCTTCATATCGCCGTTGCTTCTTTATGATATGACTCGCGATTGCTTTCATTGAATCAAGATCTTCGAGACCAGTGTTTGTGACGTGAACTAGCCCCACGTCGTTAAAGGTAGTCTCCATGAGTTTGCCCAGTCGTTCAGAGGGCAACAGCGGCCCGCAATGGTTGCGAAATTCATTACCGTCAATTGTATACTTTGCAGGATCAATAACAGGCGAACCCAGCCACCACTTGGGCTCTTGAGCCGATGCCAAAGGGGCAAGTTCTTTACTAGCAATTGTCTCATTCATACTCATACCTCTTAGCTGTGAAAGCTGCTAAAAAATACAACAACTAATGTTCAACGTTGTCAGTCATTAAATCGGCAAAACTTAAAAAAATTATATATTTAAATTCGCACAACTCATTTTTCGCGTAGTTTATACGCGAAACGCTAGAGTACAAGACTTTTTTTTAAAAAAAATACTTTTTTTTTATTGGAGCGGGAAACCGGGTTCGAACCGGCGACCTGTACCTTGGCAAGGTACCGCTCTACCAACTGAGCTATTCCCGCACTTTAAGCTGCTATGCAGTGGCGTCCCGTAGGGGAGTCGAACCCCTGTTACCGCCGTGAAAGGGCGGTGTCCTAGGCCTCTAGACGAACGGGACGTGTTTAAACTTATGATTTAATGGGGCTTTTCTATTTAAAGCCGCTTTTCCGTGCAATTCTACGGACGCATTCGATGATATAACTACCGCAGGACGTCCTTTCAAGAGGCAACATTATAGCGATTTGGGATTTTCCGTCAATATGGACTCGCAGCCTTATCGCTTATCCACGATCTGCTATAACTCTGAATTTGAGAGAAATACTCTATAACTATTTATGTCACAATTATTCCATATTTTTCTAACATCTAGTCATTAGTAAACCCCAAAATCAAACAATCGGGAAAGTTAGGTGACGAATAAAAACGGAAAACCAATATTCAATTTTGGGTACAATAGGCTCCAGAGCGAATGATGATGGTGACCAATTAAAGATGGATATATTAAAGTCCACTAAACTTGACCAAGCACACTACGATATCCGTGGACCAGTGCTTGATCATGCCGAATGGCTAGAAGATCAAGGACAAAAAGTAATTAAGCTTAATATCGGCAATCCTGCTGCATTTGGGTTCGACGCCCCAGATGAGATCTTTTACGACGTAATCCAAAATCT
>NZJL01000030.1 GCA_002692165.1 Porticoccaceae bacterium | reverse complement strand
AGCGATACTTAACCGATAATCTGCCAGTCGTTCCACTTGCTTGCTAACTCCATTAGTTTCATTACCCAAAACATAAACTATTGGCCCCAGAACTTTAAAGGAATCAATCGTTGTTTTTGCATTGCTTTCCACCACTGCTACTTTGAAGCCACTTGTTTTGAAATCCTTAAGTGCTTTCTCCAAATTTTCGCAGCGAAGGATATCACTCTTGAAAAGCGTTCCTGCACTGGGTTTAATAGTTAAGGGAGATATTTGCTTGCCATGTGAAAGTGGAAGCAAAATAGAATTGACCTTGCTTGCGGTGACACTGCGAATTATCATCCCTAGATTTTGAGGATTTGAGACGCCGTCTAATGCAATTACCGAGTGTTTTTCGGCGCGGGAAATGCTTTTGATTGACTGAGTATAGTGTTTAAAGCCGGGGAGTTTGATGTCACATGCCACCCCTTGATCTTGATTACGGTTCCGCGATATTCGGGACAACTCCAAGCGGTTATGGTAGTAAATTTCAATAGTTCTATCTTTAGCTAATCCGATCATTTCCTCAATAACGCCACTTGCTCGATTGGATTTAGCAAGGTGAAGGCGATGAACCTCGAGCGAACTGTCCTGCAATACCTCCAAACAAGTATTTCGCCCATAGATGGTCAACAAGCTATCAAAAAATGCTTTTTTTTTCCGATATGAAATGTTGTCCTTATTTTTACAATTTTGTGTCGCACTTTTTCTGGGGGATTCCATCTGGTTCATTGATATTGAAGTCTGGACAGAGCCGAGAGATAAGCCTCCATCGACTTTGATAGCCCCATGTAAAGAGAATCCACAGTAAATGCATGGCCAATAGAAACCTCGAGCAGATTCTCAATCTTGGCGTAATGAGCCAAATTTTCTAAATTNAGATCATGTCCGGCATTGACNCCCAGTCCNAGAGAATTTGCNAGTTTGGCAGCGCNGGCGTGTTGTTTGTGTATTTTCTCCAANCCCTTNCTGCCCCAAGCGATTGCATATGGTCCNGTAAANAGCTCGACTCTATCTACTCCNAGCTTNGCNGCATTTCTNATCTGNTGTGGGTCAGGGTCTAAGAANAGACTCACGCGAGTNCCTATTGATTTNATTTCGTCTATCACTGGTTTTAAGTNTTCTCCAAACGCGTCCAGATCAAAACCATGATCTGATGTAAGTTGGTCAAGACTATCGGGAACCAACGTGCACTGGTCTGGTCTGGTTTGCTGAACCAATTTAAGTAGCCCCGGATAGTCGTCGTTCTGATCGGCGAATGGATTGCCCTCAACATTGAATTCTACACCGTTTAATTCGCTGATGATTTTAGATATGTCTCGGACATCGCTGGGACGAATATGCCTCATATCTGGTCGCGGGTGAACTGTAATACCGTTGGCGCCAAGGTTAATGCATTTTTCTGCATATAAAGAAACGTCAGGGAAGTTACCTGACCGGGAATTCCTAATAAGAGCAATCTTGTTAACATTGATGCTTAGTGCAGTCATAGCCTTTTGGGCCCTTTTTGACCTCATTTAATGTTATGCATAAGTTAAACTAAGTTCGAGTTTGTGAGTAATCTCAGAGCACAGGAGCAGGCCTCTCAAAAGTAAGTTTTTCTGGTCTGAGCTGTTCCCAANNGGANGGGTTCAGTANCCTAGCACTTNGGATTCTGATCGGCTCAACAGGAACATCTTGAAAACTTCCATAGTTACTCGTTGGCACTTTGGCGATTTTATCTACTACTCGCATGCCACTGGTTACCTTGCCGAAAACAGTATAGCCGGCTTGTTCTGAGGTGGCATCAAGAGAGGGATTATCTCGGTGATTAATAAAGAACTGAGCACGGGCACTGTNAGGATCGGCAGTTCTTGCAAGAGCNACNGTACCACGTATGTTTTTTAAGCCATTTGAGGCCTCGTTCACNATGTCGGGGGCATCGGATTGACGACGACTCATNTCAAAGGTAAAACCTCCAGATTGGATCATAAAGCCATCTATGACACGATGAAAGATTAAACCGTCGTAATGGTAACCTTCGACCAGTTTCAAAAAACCAAGCGAACTTTGCGGTGCAAGCTCCGTAAACAACTGCAAAGTGATCTCACCCTCCTCAGTGTCGAGAAGAACAATAGGTCTCTCAGCCAAGGTGGGCATTGCAAACAATGCTAGTGCTATGGCTATTGGCGCAAGAAATTTGAAGTTCAATGGTTTAGCCACCTGACTTAAACCCAACCCTCAAAACGTCTCCTGCCCTTGAGTCTAGGTATTAATGCTGCAAGGATAGTTCCAAGGAAGACAGCGATTCCACCGTACAGAAAGGAGCGATACAAATCGTCTTTCTCTAAATTACTTAATCTCGCTTTCAGAACATCGTTTTCCTGTGTTAACAGATTATTTTGGCTAACCAATGACTGAATTTGATCTTGCATTGCCTTCGAACTTGGAGTTATTGACGCGGAGTCCTCCAATTGAGCAACGAGTCTCTCGTTTTCCAATGAAAGTGCAGCAAGTTTTTGTCTTGTTGTTTCCTTCATTGGCTCCCCAGCTTTCAATACTCTCTCAAGATCTTTATTGCGGCTCTTAAGTTGTTCATTTTTTTGTTCTGCTAGGATTAACAAAGCTTTTGCAATTGGATCGGCTGTTATATACCTAGTTTGTATCCATCCCTCCAAATCAGATTCGGTTTTTATTCGCGACCAGCCATCATCACCTTCCATGACTTGAAGCGGCGTGCCGCTCTTGAGCCCCCTATGAATAACCCTACCGTTTGTGTCAGGTAAACTCCTCACGGGGACATAAAATTCGTCTGTAATGTAAACCTTGAGTTTCTTTTTATCTGTCTGTTCAGTTGCCTGATAGATGCTATCAGGCTTGGATTCAACGTTTTGAGACGAATTTTGACCTTCCGACGTAGGATTTAAATTTTTTATAATATCCTCCCCTGTTTCTGAGAGGGGAATATTGTCCCTCGCTAAAATATTTTTTTGTTCCAGATCAGTCTCTTGCGCAAGAGTTGAAGAACTCATGCACCAAAATAGCACCCAACTAATTGATATGAGATATTTCATCTTGATGAGACCCTGAAGCTGAACCGACGTGCATGAAACAATACATAGTGTGACAATATAAGCATATGGCAATCCCGAGCAAACCCATATTTGCTCCTCCGAGCGGAATTTTACGATATCTGCCTGCATGTTCATAGAGCCTAGATTTTGGCAAGAGAGCTTTTGTAGATACCAGTCAAATTTGAAAGTTTAGGTTTTTGCTTGCTCAGTTGGATGCTGTTGCAGTTATATTTAGCTTTTCGGTTCCGTTGACTGTTCATCTTTCAGTTTAAATACCTCTTCGAGTGGTAGTTCAGTGATGCGAGAAATTCCGTTAAGCAGATAATATAGATTACCCATTAATACCAGCGTTACCGGCAGCATTATTACTGGAAAACTCAAAAAGATCATGTTGCCTAGCTGCTCATTGAACAAAACAGTTCCCGGTTCGGCAGTCAATAGTGCTATTGCAAGAATGTAATTGAGGCAGGCCGATAAGAAAAAGCCTCCCGCCAGGATCCATGAACCGTTGAACAGGAGGCTTTCAAATTCCTCTTTGCGTTCGTTTCTCGCGAGTGCGCTATGGATGAGTTCTAGGTCAACCAAATTTTCATTCAGCAAAAGTGTGCGAACAAGCGGAGTGGGCGTCTTTAACGACAATAACGTAGCTAACCCGAAGAGACCCGGAATAGATGCCTCTTTTATGGCGTAGTAAATTGCATCCAATTCCAGCAATGTTAGTCCCCCCGTTAACAAGACACTTATAAATCCGAGCGCTGAGAAGAAATTAAATACCTTGCGCTTTATCAGATCTCGCAATCCATAGATTAGCGGGAAAGCCAGTGCTGTAATTACGGCGAGTTTAATTCCAAGGTAATCCTCATTGCTCAGGGCTTTTAGAATGATTGTTGGCAACACTAAGTTAAACAATAGGTTAATTACCAAACTTTCCTGCTGCACAGGCCTTTTCTCAACAGACATTTCCAGTCGTGATTGTGATTTTGAGTTCTGATCGATCATTATTCTGAATTCTGTAGTAAAGTGTTTTTGGCTCCTAACGGATAATCATTCGAGGCCACAAAATGTCGAATGCCAAGCAGGATGTGAGATACTATATCATGTGACGAGTTAGGTATTATAAATGGCTAATTATATCAGTATACATTCTCAAAATCCGCAACCGCGCTTGATTAAGCAGGCGGCAAAGATCATGGATGATGGAGGAATTCTTGTTTATCCGACGGACTCTGTTTACGGAATTGGTTGTAAAATTGGGGAGAAACGCGCTTTGGAACGGATTCGGAAAATAAGAGGCCTAGACAAAGATCATAATTTCACTTTACTGTGCCGAGACATTTCTGAAGTTGCAGTATATGCCAAGCTCAGCAATAGTAATTTTCGCACCCTTAAAGCCTTTACCCCTGGTCCATTTACTTTCGTGTTGGCAGCTTCGTCAGAATTGCCGAGACGTCTTCAGCATCCCAAGCGAAAAACCGTAGGGGTCAGGATTCCAGACAATTCTATCATCCAAGCATTGATGAATGTCCTGTCAGAGCCAGTAATAAATATGACTTTCACTTTGCCCGACGATGAATATGGCTTGTCAGATGCTCATGAAATAAGACAGCGAGTGGGAGAACAGGTCGACGCAATCATAGACGGCGGTTTTTGTGGAGTATTGCCCTCTACCGTAGTTGATTTAACAGGCAATGCTCCAAATTTGGTCAGGCAGGGTCTCGGTGATTTCGCTTTATCTAATCAATGATATCGTGTGGGAGCCGTTAAAGAGTATAATTTTAAAAAGTCATTGTTGGGATACAAGTAGTGATTAAACCAAAATCCTCATCGGGCAAAAAGCAGACACTTGCAATAGACCCAATCATTCACAACCAGCCCCAGCAAAGTGAAATGCCGTTTGCTGTGGTTCAAGGTGAAGCTCTGTCAGTCATGCCGAAGGATCTATATATCCCTCCTAGGGCGTTAGAAATTATTTTAGAGGCCTTCGAAGGTCCCTTAGACCTTTTGCTGTACCTCATCAAGCGGCAAAATTTAGATATATTGGACATAGATGTGGCAGCCATTACTTACCAGTATTTGAGTTATATTCAAATAATGCGCGAAATTCAGTTAGAACTCGCCGCCGACTACTTGGTAATGGCAGCCATGTTAGCTGAAATCAAAACTCAGATGCTTTTGCCCCAGCACTCCACCGAATTAGATGAGGATGAGGATCCAAGATTAGAATTGATCGAGCGTTTGCAAGAATATGAGCGATTCAAAAAGGCGGCGGAAGATATAGATGAACTTCCTCGAATAGGCCGAGACACTCACCAGGCTAGTGCGGAGGTGACTTATCGTGATATGCAGAAATCTTATCCAGAAGTAAATATCAACGAACTGCTTGTTGCTTTCAATGGGGTTTTAAAGCGAGCTGAGATGTTTACAAGCCACCAAGTTAGCCCTGAATCTTTATCTGTAAGAGAGCGCATGTCCGGCATTCTTGACAAGCTTTTGGGGAAGAAATTTGTGCGATTTGAGAGCCTTTTTATGGTTAACGAGGGCAAAGCTGGCGTCGTCGTAACGTTTTTAGCTCTAATGGAATTAATCAAAGAATCGTTGATCGATGTTGTTCAGACTGACCCTTTCGATAGCATCCACCTTGTGGCAAAGAAGTCATGAACTCTCTTCTGATCAGACAGATAATTGAGGGGGCATTTCTAGCAGCGGCCAAACCGCTAGATACGCCTTTTTTAGAAGCTCTATTTGAGGATTGCGAGCGGCCACCCAGAGATCAAATACTCGCTGCTATAGAGGAAATTGAGGACGACTGTAGAGATCGGGGTTACAAACTGAAGCGTGTAGCCAGTGGATGGCGATTTCAGGTTAATAAGGAGCTTGCGCCTTGGATTAGTCGCCTATGGGAGGAGAAACCAAAGCGATATTCTAGAGCAATGCTCGAAACTCTTGCTTTGATTGCTTACCGTCAACCATTGACGCGAGGGGATATAGAATTGGTGCGCGGCGTCGCAGTAAGCACAGACATAATCCGCGGATTGCAAGAAAGGGGTTGGATAGCGGTCGTAGGCCATCGGGATGTTCCGGGTCGACCTGCGCTTTATGCTACCACGAAACAATTCCTGGATTATTTCAATCTTGCGANCCTGCAAGATTTGCCTCCTCTTCAGGAAACCAAGAACTATATTGACTTTGAATCGGAGACGATCCTTGCTTCGCATGAAAGTGGTTAGGTCGGGGCGATAAATGACTCCAAAAAAGATTACTGATTCGATTAGTATTGGGATCCCAGACAAATTAATAGTATTTCGCCAATGAGTGAAAGATTGCAAAAACTGCTAGCTTCGGCTGGGCTGGGTTCCAGACGAAAAATCGAAAAATGGATTTCCGAAAGAAGGGTCAAGGTGAATGGTGCTGTTGCGACATTGGGTGATCGAGCTAAACTGGGTGATAACATTTTGGTTGATGGCCGGGCTATTGTGCTTCAACCCGAGGATCTATGCAGAGTGCTCATCTACAATAAGTCGGAGGGAGAAGTGTGCGCAACTTTTGATCCCGAGAACCGCCCGACAATTTTTAACCGATTACCCCGCTTGCTAAAGGGACGTTGGATCACTGTGGGGCGATTGGATATTAATACCAGTGGTCTTTTGCTATTAACTAATTATGGGGAACTGGCGCATAGGCTTATGCATCCCTCATTCTCGCTGGAAAGAGAGTATTTGGTCAGAGTTTATGGGAACATTGATTCTGCCGCTGTCAAGCGACTGACAATAGGAGTTGAATTGGAGGATGGTATTGCTAACTTTACATCTATAAGACCTCACAACTTCGATTTAGGAGAAGAACCCAGAACAGCTAGCAATCGTTGGTTTCGGGTTGTATTGCTAGAGGGTCGTAATAGAGAGGTACGACGGCTTTTCGAATCTCAAGGAGCCAAAGTGAGCAGACTCAAGCGAATAAGATATGGCTTGGCATGCTTGCCATCTGGAGTTCGACGATCCAAGTTTCTTGAGTTAAAATCCGAGCAAGTGAATGAGCTTCTTTTCTCCGTGGGTCTGACGCCGCGTCAACTTTCCGTTGAGAAACGCCAGAGGCCAGAGAGGTTTGGCAAAAAAAGGGCGNTNAGANATNGATGACCNTCNCTCGCCNCGAAAAAGNGGNTAANNTNAGTTTTCTTGCTTGGTAGAAGTTTGTGCATCGAATGAAAGCCCGTTGATTCCAATACTTTCATCACCCAAGAGATAAAGATACGCAGGCATAATGTCAGAGGGNGATTTCAATTTTTCTGGATTTTCGGCTGGATAAGCNTCAGCNCGCATTTTTGTTCGCGTTGCTCCTGGATTGATGGCGTTGACCCTAAATGATCCCAAATTGTCACATTCTTGGCTCCAAGTTTGCACTAAGCCTTCGATGGCAAATTTTGAAACAGCATAAGCCCCCCAAAATGCCCGACCCTTTCGGCCAACCCCTGAAGTGGTGAAAATCACTGACGCTCCATTATTGGAGGATTCTAGCGCCGGGATTAGGGCTTGAGTCAGCATATATTGGGCGGTGACATTTATTTTAAGCACGGAATCCCAAGTTTGCGGTTTAAAATGATTCATTGGAGTTCTGCTGCCCAGGATGGCTGCATTGTTGACGAGGCCATCTAGACGTCCAAACTGACTCTTCACAAGGCGGGAAAGTTCAGCATATTCCTCTGGACTAGCTGTTTCTAAGTCGATTGGACAAATGATAGGAACATCAGTGCTTCTTTCTAAAATTGCGTCATATGTCCGCTCTAGGTTGACGACTGTTCTTCCAAGAAGAATAGTGGTTGCTCCATGCTCGGCACATGAGATGGCTACCTCGCGGCCTATACCCTCCCCGGCTCCGGAAACAAGAATAATTTTATCTTCAAGATGGTTGGAAGGGGGGGCATATCGGCAGATTTGAGCATCAGTCAACATGTATTATTGCCAAAAAGAAAGCCATGCAATTGCTGAGAATTTTCTATCACCCAAGTTGCTCCCCACTTTGAGACGTCTTCTGAGGTGTCGACATAGCCCCATTTAGCAGCAATGGTGCGCATGCCCGCGTTTTTTCCAGCGGTTATATCACGTATATGGTCGCCGATGTAAATACATTTTTCTGGTTTGACATCCATAAGATCGCACGCAAGGTTTATGGGTTCAGGAGATGGTTTTTTTTGTTTTACATGATCTGGACACACTGCACATTCGACCAGATCCATTAGATTTAATTGTGTCAGCAATGGCCCGGTGAAAGCCCAAGGTTTATTCGTTACGATTCCCCATGGAATTACTTGACTTTTGCACTCATTTATCACTCTACGAAGCCCTGGAAAAAAAACTGTCTTGTCTGCAAGATTATTCCGATAAATTGATAGAAGCTCATTTTTATATGCCTCAAAAGCAGTGTCGTCTTGCGTGATACCGAAGGCATGCTTTATAAGCCCTGCAGATCCGTTTGAGACGTTCAGTCGGATTTCCCTTTGGGGCAGGGGGGGCATTGCATGCGCAGCTAATTGAGCATTGACTGACGTAATAAAATCTGGCGCTGTGTCTAGCAGCGTTCCGTCAAGGTCAAACAGCAAACCGTCAAAATCAATCANCTGCTTTGCAAATCCATGAAACATTTAAAGAGGTTTCGTTGCATAGACCATATAGTTCACGTCCACATTATTAGGGCTAAGGCGATACCTTTTCCCCACCAGATCATAGTCGAGACCGGTCATTGATTGAATGTCTAGGTCTGCCTTACGCATCCAAGAACTCAACTCTGATGGGCGTATAAATCCAGAATAGTCATGAGTCCCGACCGGTAGTAATTTCGCAATATATTCCGCACCCAAAATAGCCATAAGATAAGATTTCGGGTTGCGATTTATAGTGGAAAAAAAAATAGCTCCACCGGGCTTCGCCATCTTGGCACAAGCATCTACCACGGAGCAAGGTTCGGGCACATGTTCCAGCATTTCNAGACANGTGATGANATCAAACTGCTCAGGCTGGTTCACCGCGAAGTCCTCCGCGGTTGACACAAAATAGTCGATTAATGCTCCAGATTCCAGTTTGTGAAGATTTGCAACCTTGATGGATTGTTTGCCCGCATCTATTCCGGTGACTTGAGCGCCTCTTTGAGCCAAAGATTCTGATAAAATTCCGCCCCCGCAACCTACGTCCAATAATTTCCTTTTTGCGACTGGGGACATACCATCAATCCAATTGGCGCGTAGAGGATTAATGTCATGCAACGTCTTAAATTCACCTTGTTTGTCCCACCATTGGCTTGCAAGGCTATCAAACTTCTCGATTTCAGAATTATTTACGTTCATGAGTTGTTGTTTCCCTCCAAAGTGCTTTGCGCAAACTCTATCTCTCTGCACCATTTCTGTGTTGCGTCCATTAGTTTTGACTCACAGATTGTTTTAAGTACGTTATTTTCCATCAACGCCCGCCCGCCCACCCAGGCATGAGTTACATTTGGTCCAGAAGAGCCATAAACGATTCCTGATGCCATTTTATTTCCAGAAAAACTGTCGATCTTCAATATGTCGATTGCAATTATATCGGCAAATTTACCGGTCTCCAGACTTCCTATTTGATCGTGCCAATTAAGCGCCTTTGCGCCATCTAGGGTTGCCATTTTCAGAGATTGATGGGCGTCAAAGAAAGAGGCATTTTTTGAGAAGCCTTTTGTCACTAGGTTTACGACTTTTAGCCCGCCAAGCAAGTCTAAGGAAGTATTGCAAGCTGCGCTCTCAGTGCCCAAAGCGACATTAATGCCTTTAAAAATCAATTTTTCTATCGGGCACAAACCATTGTTGAGTTTAAGGTTGGACTCTGGACAGGCAATTACCTGACACCCATGACGCCCTAGAAGCTGGATGTCATGATTATCAAGTTTTAGCATATGGGCTAATTGTGTTTGAGGCTGCAACATGCCAAATTCGCTCAGACGTTCGATTGGTCGGGATCCAAAGCCGTTGAGTGAGACAGTTATTTCGGCTGAAGTCTCATGCAGGCGAATCCGGATGGGCAGGTCTAATTCGTTAGCGTAAGTTGCTATTATTTTGAGGGTTTCCTGATCCAGACTGTTTAGCGAATCAATAGCAAAAGCTGTTTTTACAAGCGGCCGATTCTTATAAGAATCATAGAGCTTGAGACCTTCATGTATGTATGATTCGGCACTCTCTCTGGATAGTTCATCCCAGACCGGGAATCCGATTTGACTCCGTATTCCAATGTCTTGTGCTATCGAGGCCGAGACGCTGGGCAGAAAGTACATGTCGGCATAACAAGTAGTCCCGGACTTTATCATTTCTGAAATGGCCAACTTTGCCCCGTCTCCAATAAACTCTGGGTTTAAAATCTTTTTTTCTAAAGGCCGAACACATTCTGCAAGCCACTTTTTTCGTTTTAAATCGCCGGTCAATCCTTTAAATAGCCTCATCGAGGCGCACACTTGCGCATTAACTAAACCCGGCATGACTAAGTGATGGTTGAGGTCATATTCTTCATTCGCCTCATAAAGTTTCGACGCCTCGATCTGAGAGCAGATTTTTTTTATCCGTTGGTTCTTTATGGCAATTGCATAATCTTTGTGTTCGATGCCGAATGGCACTATCGGTATTATATATTTACACTTTATGAGTACGTCGACCCGTTCACGTGATTTTGGTGTTTCCATTTCTAGTTTCCTCAAGCATTAATGAGTATAACGCTTTTTTGTTTTGGTTGAAGCAAAGGCACCGACCATTGATATTAAATACTGCTTGCAGATGTTTGATGTGTGATAGAATCACGTTGGATAAATCTGTGTTCAAAGGCTCAGGATTCACTTTGATTTTGGTTCGTATAAAAAATTTAATTTTCAAAAAATAGTGGCGATTTATGGTTGATTTAGCAAAAGAAATAGTGCCAGTTAATATCGAGGAAGAACTAAAGCAATCCTATCTGGACTACGCTATGAGCGTCATTGTAGGCAGGGCATTGCCAGATGTCAGAGACGGGTTGAAACCAGTTCACAGACGCGTTCTGTTTGCCATGAGCGAGTTGAACAACGACTGGAACAAACCTTACAAAAAATCTGCTCGAGTGGTGGGAGATGTGATCGGTAAATACCATCCCCATGGCGATTCCGCAGTTTACGACACAATTGTTCGCATGGCGCAACCCTTTTCTTTGCGATACATGCTGGTTGATGGCCAGGGTAACTTTGGGTCTATCGATGGTGATTCTGCAGCGGCTATGCGTTACACGGAAATTAGAATGTCCGCGATGGCGCACGCTCTTTTGCGTGATTTGGATAAAGATACGGTAGATTTTGTTCCAAACTATGACGAGTCGGAGTCTATCCCTGCTGTTTTGCCCACTCAAATTCCGAACCTTCTAGTCAATGGCTCATCTGGCATAGCTGTTGGGATGGCTACCAATATCCCACCGCATAACCTTGCAGAGGTCATTAATGGATGCCTGGCTCTCATAGATAACGGCGACATTACTCTTGAAGAATTAATGACCCATATTCCCGGGCCAGATTTTCCAACGGGAGCAACAATAAACGGCAAAGCGGGAATTATCGAGGCTTATAAGACTGGACGAGGCCGCATTTATGTTCGAGCAACCGCGGAAATTATTGTCAACGAAAAAACTCAGAGAGAAACAATAATAATTTCTGAAATTCCGTTTCAGTTGAATAAATCTCGACTCATTGAACGGATCGCTGAATTAGTTAAAGAAAAAAAACTCGATGGTATTTCGGAATTGCGCGATGAGTCTGATAAGGATGGGTTGCGGGTTGTGATCGAGATCAAGCGAGGTGATATCGGTGAGGTTGTGTTAAATAATTTATATTCTCAAACGCAATTGCAATCGGTCTTTGGAATCAACGTCGTTGCGTTGGTGGATGGCCAACCGAGAGTGCTTAATCTGAAGCAGCTGCTGGAATTTTTTATCCAGCATAGACGAGAGGTAGTGACAAGGCGCACGAATTTTCTCTTGAAGAAGGCTCAAGACAGGGCTCATACCCTAGAAGGTTTTGCAGTTGCATTGGAGAATATAGATGAAGTGATAGCCTTGATAAAGAGTGCCGCAACGCCGGCAGATGCAAGGGAAGCCATAGTTGCTAGAGGCTGGAAACCAGGATCTGTTATGCAAATGCTGAGACGGTCAGGATCCGAGCATAGTCAAAACAATGTGATGAATGTCAAGCACGGGTTTTTAGATGGGAAGTATTATCTGTCACCTAATCAGGCGCGCGATATATTGGAATTACGCTTGCATCGGTTGACAGGGATGGAGCAAGAGAAAATTCTATTGGAATTTTCGTCTAAGCTAAAGGAGATCTCGGAATATGAGAATATACTCGGTGATTCGGCCAAATTAATGCAGGTCATCAGAGACGAGTTAACACAAATTGTCGCTGACTTTGGTGATGCGAGAAAAACTCAAATAGTTGAGTCCCAGCATGATTTTACGCTGGAAGATCTTATTGCAGAGGAAGACCGTGTGGTCACAATTTCACACGGTGGTTACGCCAAGACGCAGCCTCTGGCTGATTACCAAGCACAAGGTCGGGGCGGTGTGGGAAAGTCAGCAACCTCCGTGAAGGAAGAGGACTTTGTAGAACATCTTTTGATCGCCAGCACTCATTCGACAATCTTGTGCTTTACTAATTCAGGCAAAGTTTATTGGTTAAAGGTCTATCAAATACCTGTGGCGGGGCGAAACGCTCGCGGTCGTCCCGTAATTAATCTTCTGCCATTGGAGGACGGCGAACGCATAAACTCGATACTGCCAGTTGATAATTACACATCGGATCATTATGTAGTCATGGCTACTGCGAATGGAACGATAAAAAAAACATTATTGTCACAGTATTCAAAACCCAGAAAAGTGGGATTGCGCGCGGTTGATTTGGCTGACGATGACACCTTGGTTGGGACAGCTGTTGTGGATGGAACAAAAGACATTATGTTGTTCAGCAGCGAGGGGAAGGCGGTTAGGTTTTGTGAGAAGGACGTGCGTGCAATGGGTCGCGTTTCCAAAGGCGTCAGAGGGATGCGGTTGCCGCGGGGCCATAGAGTAATATCTATGGTGATTCCTGAACCAGATGGGTACCTGTTTACGGTGAGCAAAAACGGATTTGGAAAGAGGACGCCCGCAATGGAATATCCAACAAAAGGTCGTGGAGGGAAAGGCATGAAGGCGATGCAAGCCAGTGACCGAAATGGGCCTTTGGTAGGAGCGGCTCAAATTTATTCCGGTGAGCAAGTTATTTTGATATCTGATCAAGGCACTATGGTTAGAATCCCTGCAGATCAAGTTTCCGTTGTGGGACGCAACACTCAAGGCGTTATCGTGATGCGGCTTAAAGCGTCCGAAAGTTTAAAAAGTTTAGCTCGAGTTGCCGAGCCAGAAGACCTTAAAGACGAGGATAGTGTTTCTGAAAAGTAGGGAGTCTTCGCTATGTCAAGTGAACACCAATTGCAAGATTTAAGAGAAAAAATAGATTCTGTTGATGATGAATTGATGGCTTTTATTAGTGAGCGCGCAGAACTTGCGAAGCAGGTAGCGGATCTAAAACGGAGAGAGCATAGAGTTTCTTATTATCGGCCTGAACGTGAAGCCGAAGTCCTGCGTCGAATTATGCGTAGTAATCCCGGGCCACTTAGTAACAAAGAAATGGCCATTGTGTTCAGACAAATTATGTCAGCTTGTTTGGCGCTAGAGGAGCTGATTCAGGTGGCATACCTCGGACCCGAGGGCACTTTCACTCAAGAGGCCGCTCTGAAACATTTTGGTCAATCGGTGAGAACTTCACCAAAGTTAGCCATCGATGAGGTGTTTCGAGAGGTAGAAGCTGATAGTTGTGACTATGGCGTGGTGCCGGTTGAAAATTCGACCGAAGGAATTATCAATCAAACTCTCGACAGTTTTATAGATTCGTCGCTAACAATCTGTGGTGAAGTTGAACTTCCCATCCACCAACATTTCTTAGTTGGGATTCCTTTGCAAGAGGCGAAAATTACCCGTGTTTATTCTCATTCGCAATCTCTTGCTCAATGTCGGCACTGGCTGGACGCGAAATTCCCTCGGATAGAAAGGATCGCTGTAAGCAGCAATGCTGAGGCGTCAAAGAGAGCCAAAGGTGAGTGGAATTCCGCGGCCATCGCTGGCGATGCATGCTGTGAACTTTATGAGCTCACCAAAGTTTTTGCAAACATAGAAGATAAACCGGACAATTCCACTCGGTTCCTCATTATTGGACGAAATAGCATCCCCCCAAGTGGAGATGACAAAACATCTGTTGTTGTGTCCGTTAGGAATAAACCCGGTGCCTTGCACACTCTATTACAACCCTTCTACGAGGAGAATATTGATCTGACCCGAGTGGAAACAAGGCCATCAAAAAGTGGCAAATGGTCATATTTATTTTTTATAGACTTTTTGGGCCACCTAGAAGATGGGGCCGTGAGAAGAATATTTGAGATCTTATCGGATACAAATGTTAGCGTTCGAGTGCTTGGCTCTTATCCTCGAGCCGTTATTTAGCCCAAAGTGTACCCGTCGCAGATGCTAGTGCGCGAACTCTAGCCGTTGGATAAAAATCATGGACTTTTGGATGGCAAAGAAATTCGAAAAATCATCATCTGGACTAAATAAGTTTGTCGTAATTGGACTTGGTCTTATCGGCGCGAGCGTGGCAAAAGCAGCGAGAGAAAAAAACTTGGCTGCAGAAGTGATTGGTTTGTCGAGAAGGTCCTCAACACTCGACTTAGCTCTCGCAAATGGCGTAATCGATCGCGCTGAAAAAAGCCTAAGCGACATTGCGCCGGAGCTTGGATCTGGCGATTTGGTTTTAATCGGCGTTCCTACTCTTTCCGTGCCAGCCGTTTTAAGAGATTGCCACGAATTGCTCTCCGGGACTGTCACTCTCACAGATGTTGCTAGCGTCAAGGGCAGCATAATTAAGAGTGCAAAAAATATCTATGGGCGGATACCTCCTCAACTAGTGCCGGGACATCCCATTGCGGGCTCTGAAAAAAGTGGAGTTAATGCTGCATTATCCGATCTTTTTGAAAGCCATCGTGTAATTTTAACACCAATGTCAGAGACGGCTAAAAATCATTTCGATCGCGTTTTGGCTCTTTGGGAAGGAGTCGGTGCAGCGGTTTCTTGCATGGATGTTATTAGACATGATGAGATACTGGCGGCAACAAGCCATTTGCCTCATCTCCTTGCATTTTCGCTCGTTGATACGCTTGCTGGTCGGCGTGATTATGAAGAAATCGTCAAATTTGCGGCGGGAGGTTTTCGAGACTTCACCAGAATCGCTGCCAGCGATCCGATCATGTGGCGGGACATTACTTTGGCAAATAAAGCAGCAATCTTGGACATCTTGGATGATGTCATTAATGATTTTAATGTCTTGCGTGACGCTGTCCGAGATTCTGACGAAAATTACCTGTTAGATGCATTTAATCATGCGCAACATGCCCGCCAGCGATATGATAAACAACTTAATAGAAAAAAAATCCTTAATGGTGAGATCGATTCTGAGCGTTGCTATCATGTGAATCCGGGCGGACATGCTAGGGCCGAACTAGAGATTCCGGGAGATAAATCGATATCGCATAGATCCGTCATGCTCGGGGCATTGGCAGATGGTCTAACTGAAGTGACGGGTTTCTTGGAAGGGGAAGACAGCTTGGCGACGATAAAAGCTTTTAGAGATCTGGGCGTCATAATCGAAGGCCCTACACAGGGCAGGTTAGCAATCCACGGCGTTGGGTTGGATGGTTTGAAAGGGTCGTCTGATCCATTGTATATGGGAAATTCTGGAACATCTATCCGTTTGTTGAGCGGGATTCTCGCTGGACAGAACTTCGATAGTGTTTTGGAAGGTGATGGCTCCTTGTCAAAGAGGCCAATGGAGAGGATTGCTGAACCTCTCAATAAAATGGGTGCCGGATTATCAATCTCTGAGGGCAATACTCCCCCGATCCGCGTAACTGGTGGTCGAAAACTCAATGCAATTGATTATGTTATGCCAGTGGCGAGTGCTCAGGTCAAGTCTTGTATTTTACTAGCAGGGCTATTTGCAAAGGGCGTCACTAGCATCTTTGAGCCAGCACGTACGCGAGACCATACTGAAAGGATGCTACGCGGATTTGGTTATGAGGTGAAGACAAATGGGCACACTATTAGCTTGGAGGGAGGCGGTTGTTTGAGAGCTTGTCGGATCGATATTCCCGGGGATATATCGTCAGCTGCCTTCTTTATGGTTGCGGCCGCAATCACCCCCGGATCTGATATTTTCATGAAAAACATAGGAGTGAATGATACCCGATGTGGAATTATTAATATTTTACGTCTCATGGGAGCTAGGATTGATCTTTCCAATTGCCGTGACATGGCGGGGGAACCGGTTGCGGACATCAGAGTGCGTCATGAAACTTTGATCGGTATTGAAGTTCCAATCAAACAGGTTCCGCTTGCAATTGACGAGTTTCCAGCTATTTTTATTGCAGCTGCATGCGCGAAGGGGCGGACGCGAGTAGCCGGGGCAGGCGAATTACGCGTAAAAGAAAGTGATCGTATCTCGGCAATGGCAGATGGGTTGAAAATACTAGGCATAAGCGCCNTTCCAACNGAAGACGGCATNGAGATAACAGGAGGCCAAATAGGCTCCGGTGAGGTTGAGAGCTACGGTGATCACCGCGTGGCTATGGCTTTTTCTATCGCTGCGCTAAGGTCAACCGGCACCATTGTTGTTAATGATTGTGAAAACATTGCGACGTCTTTTCCGAATTTTGCGCGGCTAGCAGATATTATCGGCATAGACGTGACTGAAGGAGGTATGAACTAAAAATGTCATCGGTTAATGTTATAACCATTGATGGGCCAAGCGGTGTGGGGAAGGGAACAGCTGGTGGCATTATCGCTAAAAAGTTGAAGTATAATTACCTCGACAGCGGAGCTTTATACAGATTGTTAGCTTTGGCGGCGCGACGTCATAACGTTTTTTTAAAGAATGAAACAGCTTTGGTTGCATTAGCCGGACACTTTGACATAGCCTTCGAAGAAAACGCTTGTGGTGACATTAAAACGTTTTTAGAAGGAGAAGACGTAAGTACCGCCATGCGCTCAGAGTCTGTTGCAGAATTCGCATCTCAATTGGCGATTTACCCAAGTGTCAGAAGCTCTCTTTTGGATCGTCAACGTCTCTTTGCAGTTGACCCTGGGTTAATTGCCGATGGCAGAGATATGGGGACTGTGGTGTTTCCTGATGCCGCATTGAAATTCTTTTTAAATGCTAGCTTCGATACTAGGGTGAGTAGGCGATATAAACAGTTGATTGAAAGAGGCGAAAATGTTAGTCTTCGCGCCGTTCAAAGCCAGCTTGATGANAGGGATAGGCGAGATAAAAGTCGNNTGGCTTCCCCTCTGATTCCCGCAGAAGATGCGGTAGAGATAGATACCTCTGGTATGACGGCCGATGAAGTTGTGAATACTCTTTTGGAGATAGTTTCGCTGAAGGGTTTATTCGCGGTGTAAACCAGCTGGTGTTTTAAGCGATAATGTCTCGAAATGAGTGATTTAAACGGCTAAGTAAGTCCAGCACTGGTCTTCGCAATGCCGAGTGTTAGTTAAAGAAAGGTAAATTTGTATGAGTGAAAGCTTTCAAGAATTATTCGAAGAAAGTCTAAGAACTGTTGAAATGAGTCCGGGGGCTATCATCACCGGTGTGGTGATCGATATAGATAAAGATTGGGTCACAGTGCATGCCGGATTAAAATCTGAAGGGGTTATACCGGTTGATCAATTCTTTGATGAAAGTGGAGAAATTGACGTATCCGTGGGCCAGGAAGTTCAAGTTTCTTTGGAAGCTGTGGAGGATGGATTCGGTGCAACTCGATTGTCTCGCGAAAAGGCACGGCGGGCTGAATCTTGGATAGATCTTGAGGCCGCCCACAAGGCCGATGAAGTTGTCCATGGCATTATTAACGGGAAGGTCAAGGGAGGATTCACTGTAGACGTCCGTGGTTTGCGCGCATTTCTTCCGGGCTCGCTGGTGGATGTTCGTCCTCTTCGCGAGATTACTCATCTTGAAGGCAAAGAGCTTGAATTCAAGGTGATAAAGCTAGATGCGAAGCGCAACAACGTTGTTGTCAGCAGGCGAGCTGTGATGGAAAGCGCGAATTCAGCAGAGCGCGATGCTCTTTTGGAAAACCTAGAGGAGGGTTCTTCTCTTAAAGGTGTTATTAAAAATCTTACTGATTATGGTGCTTTTGTCGATTTGGGCGGAGTAGACGGGTTGTTGCATATCACCGACATGTCATGGAAACGAATTAAACATCCATCCGAGATGATTAGCGTTGGTGATGAGATAGATGTGAAGGTTCTTAAGTTTGATCGTGAACGTAACAGAGTTTCCCTTGGTATGAAGCAGATGGGTGAAGACCCATGGGGGGATATCAAAGCTCGCTACCCAGAAGGGGCAAGAACTAGGGCAAAGATTACAAATCTCACAGATTATGGGTGTTTTGCCGAATTAGAAGATGGAGTCGAAGGACTTGTGCACGTGTCCGAAATGGACTGGACTAACAAAAACGTTCACCCGTCAAAAATAGTCCAGCTAGGTGACGAAGTTGAAGTTATGGTTTTAGACATCGACGAGGAGCGCCGCCGCATTTCCCTGGGTATCAAACAGTGCTTTGCCAATCCTTGGGATGATTTTGCTTCGAGCATGGATAAAGGGGAAAAAATATCCGGTAAAATCAAATCTATTACTGATTTTGGCATTTTTATTGGTCTTGACGGTGGAATCGATGGTCTGGTGCATCTCTCAGATATTTCTTGGACAGAGGCAGGTGAGGAGGCGGTTCGCAAATTCAAGAAAGGGGAAGAGGTGGAGACTATCGTTCTAAGTATAGATGCTGACAGGGAGAGAATCTCGCTCGGAATTAAGCAATTGATCGACGATCCGTTCAACAGTTACACTGAGGTTCATGATAAGGGCGCCATAGTTACCGGAATTATCAAGGACGTTGATCAAAAAGGGGCTACCGTAACTCTTGAACAGGATGTCGAGGGATATATAAAAGCAGCCGATTTGGCTCGTGATCGCGTAGACGATGCTCGTTTGGTTACTAATGTGGGCGCGGAGATAGAGTCCAAGATAGTTCTTGTTGATAGAAAAAACCGTACAATAAGCCTATCAGTAAGAGCTAAGGATGTCTCGGAAGAGAAAGCGGCTGTAAAAGCTCACAAAAAGCAAGACGCAGAAGCTGCAGAAACGCCTACAACAATAGGTGATCTCATTAGAGCTCAGATGGATAAATAGTTTGGTTGAGAGAGAACAATAAGACCATATGTATGGCGTATTTTTGTTGACTATTGAAACATTTTACTTGAAAAAAAAGTTAAATTTTATAGAATCGGGCTCGCAGATTGCCTCTTTTGATACGCCCGTACTTACTATATTAGTTTGTAAGAATGAAGTAGCCTTAACGTAATGACGAAATCAGAATTAATAGACAGAATATCCGCGAGTCAAGACCATCTCTCTCCTAAAGATGTGGAGTTGGCTATCCGCATGATTTTGGAGCGGATGACGAAAACTTTAGCAAATAATGATCGCATCGAGATTCGGGGTTTTGGTAGTTTCTCACTTCACTATCGTGCACCTCGATTGGGTAGGAATCCAAAAACCGGTTCTTCTGTTGAACTAAGTGGAAAGCATGTTCCATATTTCAAGCCTGGAAAAGAACTTCGTGATCGAGTGAATAATTACGGATAAAGATCCCACGTTTCGTTATGATCCCCCTTTTCCTCAGAATTCAGCGACGTTTTTCAATGCTTGGAATCAACATAACCTGCGTTGATAGCTATATGATTTAAGTTAAATCTTTAATGGCTTGTTGTCTTTTAGTCAATTTTTTGATGATACTCAGCTGATCCGCAAGTTTAATTTCCTCTTTCTCGACCACATGGGCCGGGGCTTTTATGCGAAAAGTTTTGTTGCTTAATTTCTCTTTAAGTTTTTTGCAGCCCTCGGTTATTTTAGCTATTTCAACTTCCAAGCGGCAAAGTTCTTCGTTAATGTTGATCTGATCGGTTATGGGGATCACAATCTCTAATTCATTAGCAAAGGTGGTTAAGCCTCTCGGCAATTCTTCATCATGCGAAGCCCAGTTTATTGCTTCCAAATTCGCGAGCCTACAAATGATGAAACGGTTTTTTTCGATGCGCTGTTTGTCCTCGCTATTTCCATTAACGGGAATGGCGAGGAGCATTTTTCCCGGTGATATGTTCATCTCCGCACGCACTGTCCTTATGCACGTGATAAAGGTTTTTATCCAAGCGATATCATCATTTGCGTTCTTATCCAAAAGATTTTTATTAACTGATGGATAAGCTTGCAGCATGATCGATTGCTCTTTGAATCGAGTCGCGGGTTTAACGTTTCGCCATATTTCTTCGGTGATGAACGGTATTATTGGATGTGACAAACGCAGTATGGCGTCGAGCACCTGAAGTAAAGTTTTTCTAGCGCCTGTTTTTTGCTTCTCGCTCGTGTGTTTAGCTGAGATTACTGGTTTTGCAAGCTCCAAGTACCAGTCGCAATATTCATTCCAAATGAACTCGTATAAAGCATTTGCAGCCAGATCGAAACGATAGTTTTCAAAGGCGTCATTAACAAGCGCTGTTGTGCGTTGTAGAGCAGAGACGATCCATCGATCTGCCACGCTGAGTTCAAAGACGCTGTTTTCCCCGCAGTCTTGGTCTTTGGTGTTTGTTAAAACGTACCTTGCGGCATTCCAAAGCTTGTTGCAAAAGTTCCTATAACCTTCCAACCTTTTCATATCCCAATTGATATCTCTCCCAGTCGACGCTAGCGCGCAAAGAGTAAAGCGCAGTGCGTCTGCACCATGAGGCATTATCCCATCAGGGAACTGCTGTGCCGTCCGCGCAATAATCGTTTTCGCTAATTTTGGTTGCATCATGCCAGAAATGCGTTTTTCTTGAAGTGAATCAAGACTGATGCCATCAATCATGTCCAATGGATCGATCACATTTCCTTTCGATTTGGACATTTTTTTGCCTTGTTCGTCTCTAATCAGACCATGCACATAAACCGTCTTAAACGGGATTTCTGGTTGATTCTGATTATCTTTAAGAAGGTGCATGGAGAGCATTATCATTCTTGCAACCCAAAAGAAAATAATGTCAAAGCCTGTGACTAGGACGCTAGTAGGATGAAACTCTTTAAGTCGTGGTGAAGAGTCCGGCCATCCCAGTGTCGCAAAAGTCCACAACCCCGAGGAGAACCAAGTGTCAAGAACGTCAGAATCTTGAATCAGGACGGTGTCATGCAGATCGAATTCTTCTCTCACCTGAAGTTCGTTTTCTCCAACATATACTTTGCCCGATTCATCATACCACGCGGGAATTCTGTGACCCCACCATAGCTGTCTAGAAATACACCAGTCTTCAAGATTATTCATCCAAGAGAAGTACATATTCTGGTATTGGTCAGGAACAAATTGTATTTGTTTTTCCTTTACGGCTCTGATGGCGGGTTCGGATAGCTTACTTGCTCGCACATACCACTGATTGGTCAACATTGGTTCAATAATGGTGCCGCTGCGATCACCATAAGGAATGATCATTAGATTTTCTTCCGTTGATTCAAGTAATCCTGCTCTTGAGAGATCTGTAATTAACATTTCTCGAACTTCAAAACGGTCCTTTTCTCGATATTCTTCAGGTATAAACGAACTTATTTCATTATCCTCACTACCGTCACTTGTGAGACAACTCGCAAATTGACGAATTTGTGCCGTATCAGTAAATATATTAATTATATTTAGTTTATGTCTCTGTCCTACTTGATAGTCATTAAAATCATGTGCAGGAGTAATTTTTACGCACCCTGTGCCTTTATCCATTTGAGCGTGATCATCAGCTATAATCGGAACTAGACGGTTTACAAATGGGATTATTACGGACGAACCGATTAAATTAGAGTATCTTGGATCCTTAGGATTAACGGCCACACCAGTATCTCCAAGCATTGTCTCGGGGCGGGTGGTTGCTACTATTATGTGATCGCTGCCATTTGCGGTTTTATGATTATGAGAAAGGGGATAACGAATGTGCCACATCTTACCAATAACTTCTCGATTTTCGACTTCCAGATCAGAAATCGCCGTCTTTAATTTTGGATCCCAATTCACCAAGCGTTTTCCTCGATAAATCAGCTTTTCTCGATATAACCTTACAAAAACCTCGCGTACACTTTTGCAAAAGCTCTCATCCATTGTGAAGCGCTCGTTGCGCCAGTCAACTGAATTGCCGAGTCGGCGCATTTGTCGCGTTATCATGTCTCCAGAGTGCTCTTTCCAACCCCAAATTTTTTGAATAAACTTCTCTCGGCCCAACGTCAAGCGATCGGAACTTCCTTGGCTGGCTAACATGCGTTCCACCACCATTTGAGTGGCTATGCCGGCATGATCAGTCCCGACCTGCCACAGAACATTTTTGCCCTTCATTCTCTGACGGCGAACAATGGCATCCATGATCGCATATTGGAGAGCATGCCCCATGTGAAGCGTGCCGGTTACGTTGGGTGGAGGTATGGCTATAGAAAATGATTCATTTTTGC
>NZJL01000029.1 GCA_002692165.1 Porticoccaceae bacterium | reverse complement strand
CAACCATCTTTTAATATCTTATCCATAGCGGGTCGCTCGTTACAAACTAGGTCTGACCTCTTTACATGTTCCCGCACCTAGGATTTCAAAGTAACAGGTATAGAGCACTCCATTATATTCAACTAAAAACGTATGAGATCGTCCATCGGGACCTTCTCCAGAGCTAATTATATTGCCGGATGAAATGATATTTTTCAAAGCACCCATTTCTGCATTCCTCTTTTTCTGCGCTTCTCTCTTTTCTCGCTCCTTTTGCGGTTGCGCCAGCCATTCGTCGTATATTCTCGAAACTTCTCCATCTTCAGCCATAGCACAGGTGCTTATCAAAGCGGAGGCCATTAAGAAAATTATTTTCATCATCTCTCCTCTTGTTATACTGTATGCATCTTTATAGCAGGTTTAAAATGTATCTGGGAAACTGTTTTGCCACTTAGCAAATATAGTAAGAGTTTTTTATACCCTTCACTTCGGCAGTGTTTTGCTCATGAAATATAAACTATTAAAATTTAATGCGGGACTTCATTGGACCACAATCGTCAGTGAGAAAATTCTCCTCGCTGTTATCGGAATAGCGACCTGCATTGCTTCTGTTCAGCATCTTTATAATATGTTTTTGGCGAGAGAAATTCTGCTTGCGGATT
Organism: Porticoccaceae bacterium; assembly: GCA_002692165.1. Taxonomy (GTDB): domain Bacteria; phylum Pseudomonadota; class Gammaproteobacteria; order Pseudomonadales; family Porticoccaceae; genus TMED48. The sequence goes on along the minus strand of NZJL01000029.1, from coordinate 13,896 downwards.
TATTCATGCTATTTATTTTTGTTGAGATTATTGGAATGGTTGGTGCTTTCTACAGTACAAGCAGGATACCTGTGACTTTGCCAATAATCATCGCCATAACCGCATTATGTCGGTTGATAATTATGCAAAGTAAAGAGATGGAACCTTTAGTGGTTCTGGGGGAGTCCGGAGCGATTTTGATCCTTTCTGTTGCGGCATACATTATGAGCATGAAAGATCGCATAAGTCGTGAGAAAGACAAAGAATTCCGTGGTGATCGTCAAGAAGAAACGTGATCCGCTTCTTCATTAAACATTATCCTTGATTGCCATCTGCAAACCAGTGGTCGGTCCGTCAGATGCCAGTGACTCGCTTTATGATATTAAATCATCGTTTCCTTCCATTTTTTTTCGGAATGGCTAGTTTGCTTGTCATGTCGCACTCTCATGGTGGGATAGACATTGACGGCGTGCTTGATGAGCCCGAATGGGCGGATGCTAGGGAATTTAATGACTTTGTCTCGGTNGTTCCACTGACAGGCAGCCCGGCAAAATATGCAACAAGGGTTCGGATGATTGCGAACGAGGACGGTATATTCTTCGGTTTCGAGAACCACCAACCGGCAGAGGTCAAACGCATAAGACGTCAATTTGCGAGGGANGCTGATGTAGATGCCGATCGCAATATCGTAAGCATTGATTTCGAGGGAAATGCCATAGTTGGTTATTCTTTTGTTGTGGGATCAGCCAATTCGAGACAGGATGCGACTTTGACCAATACCAAATATTCTAATGCTTGGGATGGCAGATGGTACTCGCAGACTCATGAGGATGGAGAGTATTGGTATAGTGAAATACATATCCCCTGGACCGTGGCNCCCATGTCGGCAGCAGAAGACGGTCGAAAAAAAATCTCTTTATGGTTCTCTCGGGTGGTATATGACGAATCATTACGCTTTGCTTTTCCAGATGCATTTTACTCTAGGGCGACTTTTCTGGAAGATTGGCACATGATTGAATTAGATTACAAGGATAGGTCTACACTCGACTGGTTTCCCTATATTAGCTACACGGAGCAGCTGCGCGAGTCAGGCAAGTCCAGTGGTAAAAATAGATTTGAAATCGGTTTGGATGTCATATGGCGCCCGAATGGTAGCACCCAAGTTACAGGTGCAGTTAATCCTGACTTTGGCCAAGTAGAGAGTGATGACTTAGTCGTAAATTTTTCGGCGTTTGAGACTTTTGTCAGTGAAAAACGACCTTTCTTCACAGAAAACCAATCGCTTTTTAATAGCTCAATACCAAATGACGACCAGATTCTATATACGCGACGGATAGGTGCAGGCAATGCGGATGGTCTTATGGATATAGATTTTGCTTTAAAAACGACACACTTTGGTAACACGGTCGATTTGGGTCTGTTTGCAGTGCTGGAAAATGATCAAAGTGACAGATTGGGAGGAGAATTCTTCGCTAGTCGATTTCAACGAAAAGTGAATGATCTTAGCTTNGGCCATCGCCTTACATACTCCGATAAACCAACACTCNATCGANAAGCCANAGTTCAAGCTATAGACGTTGATTGGCAGAATCAGACTGGTCTGCGAATCAAAGGCGAGTTGCTTTTTAGCGAGGTCAGACGCGGTCCAGATGATGCCGCTAGAGGATTCGTGAGGGAGGAGGAAGATTTTGCGGGCTGGACTAAGCTATCCTATGGTCCCAGCGACACCTGGAGGCATAACCTGTTTGTTTCGAGATATGGTGATGAATTTGATCTTAATGACTTGGGTTTCATGAAACGAAATGATATAACCGAAGTCTATGGGAGCTCTCGTTACAGGAGGTTAAACTACGGTTCTGATTCGCTTCTTTTATCCAGTTCGACCAAGCTGGACTTTGGCTACTCCGAGAATAATGCTGGTTTCAGGCTCGAGAGTTGGATTGGCTTTGATAACAAATGGGACTTTCGATCGACGCGTTCAATAGAGTTTAATTTTGGCGTATTTTCAGGCGGCTGGGATGATCGAATTACGCGTGGAAATGGGATTGCTGCGTATTCATCTGGTTATTGGAGTTACGCTGAATACCGGAGCCCACGGGGCGACCAATTTAATTATTTTGCTGCCGTTGAGGCAGAATATAACCCAGAACAAGAGTTCGCATGGAAATTGTCGTTTGGGCCTGAGGTTTATGCAACTGATAGCTTAACGTTGGGCAGTTTTTTTAGCCTCGGAAGAAAGGAACACTGGTTGATCTGGGACTCGGTCCCGGACCAGCTCGCTGGATATGATGCTGTGTTTTTCGATATGAATCTAGGCCTTGATTGGTATCCATCTGATCGACACGAAGTTCGAATCAAGTTCCAATGGGTTGGCATCGATGCGGAGGTGGTGAACGGCTATTTGCTTGACGACGCAGGAAGACTTATTGTTTCTGATTTGTCTTCGTCGGACTTTAGTTTAAGCGACACGGCACTTCAATTACGCTATCGCTTTCAGATAGCACCTCTTTCAGACATATTCCTCGTTTATAGCAGGGGTGGCTATTACGAGAGTCAGAGTGGTGACGAAGGCCCCGGAAAACTCTTGCGGGAGGGTTGGGAAGACACTATGGTAGAAACTTTAATTGCCAAAATTCGTTACCGTTTTTAGTCCGTGTTTTTTGGCACGGCGGATCCCCAATAATTATACCCTGCGAAGCGCGGCGTTTTAGGCAGGTACATTGTCTCTAGAGACTTAATTTCAAATCCTGACTCGCTTATAACGAAGCTGATATCTCGATTGAGGTTGCAACCGCCTGCTAGTTTGCCCCAGATCGGATTGATGCGATTCTGCCAACGACAGACAGACTCATCCGGAGCCAGGCCATGTTCGCAGAAAAGCATCTGTCCTCCTTTATTCAATACTCGCAGGGCCTCTTGGCAAACTTTTAGCGCATCAGAAACCGTGCACAGGGTATATGTCACTAGGACGGTATCTACTGAGCTATCCGGAAGGCAAATTTCCTCAGCGTAACCATTCAAAAATTCCACCTGAAGATTTTGTTCTTTAGCCACCCTTCTAGCCATGGTGCTTAGCTCTTCGGAGGGGTCAAGGCCAATAATCTTGTCAATTTTGGTTGGGTCGTAAAATGGAAAATTTAGCCCTGAACCCACGCCTAACTCGAGCACCGTGCCACCGGCCAAGGGCACTATTTTTTCTCGCTGACGAGCAATGGGCTTGGCGCTACAAAGAAAATTAAGACATTTGGGCAGCAAATGCTTTTCGTAGAAAGAACTCATTCTTTGAAACTCCTGAACTTTTTAACTCTTGAACCGCACATCACAACGTTAAAGGCAATTAATTTCGGTCTGCCGGTGACTTAAACATACATGACCCCTCACAGATTCGTTTGCCCCTCAAGCCAAAAACGTCTTCACGCACTATATGGCGTTGTACCCGCCATCGACCGGGAAAATTGTCCCCGTGACCCACTTTGACTCCTCAGAAGCTAGATAGATTGCCATATACGCTATGTCCTCTGGGGTCCCTAACCGACCGAGCGGAAACATCTCCCCCGCTTCTGCCAGCGCTTGATCCAAGGGAGTTGATCCACCAAGGACATTGCCGCCACGCTCCTCATAGACTGATGTAACAAGAGGCGTTGGGATGGTACCTGGGCATATTACGTTGATGCGAACGTTGTCCTTCGCATACTCAATGGCTGCCTGTCTAGTCAGAGCGATTACTCCGCCCTTTGCTGCCGTGTAAGCCGCGACACCGCTCCATGCCGTTAGCGCAGTCAAAGAGGATTGGTTGATAATCGAGCCACCTCCCTGCGCAATCATATGAGGGATCACGGCTTTATTTGATAAGAACACGCCAGTGAGGTTTACTCCGATAACGCGATCCCATTCAGCTTTTGTCGTAGTAGTCACAGATCCCGCACCCGGTACACCAGCGTTCGCAAATAATATATCCACTTGGCCGAATGTGTCGAGGGTCTTATTGACCATGGTCTCATTAGATTTCTCTTCTGAAACATCTGCCTTTATGAAAGATGCTTTTCCAGAACCCGGATTCTCAGCTATTAAGTGAGCAGTGGCTTGAGCCGCTTTCTCACTGATGTCTGCGCACATTACACTTGCTCCTTGCGCTGCAAAATGCATTGCAGAGGCTTGACCTAAGCCAGAACCCGCACCTGTAACAATAGCAATTTTTCCAAGCAATCTCTCTCCGGTCTTGATTAGATGTGTATTTTTCATCATTGTCCAATCCTGTATCAGTTTGATAGGTCTTTGCGTTTGCAATGGTACATTAAAAAGGGTGTGCTAGTTAATGCTGGCTTTGCGCTCGACATGCCAATTTATGATTATGCTTGGATCTGCACGTCTTTAGATTGCAAAGTCTCTATCGATTGCCAAAGCCTGGGCAAAGACATTTGCATCCACATTTCCTCCCGACAAAACCACTATCACGGGATCGCTGATGCTACTATGCTTCTGGAACAGAGCCGCGGCTAGAGCCACTGCTCCGCTGGGCTCCAGCACCAATTTTAAGTGCCTAAAAGCCGCGACCATTGCCTGCAATAACTGATCCTCGGACACCACGAGCCCTGGACCACAAAGTCTTCGCATTATTGGGAAAGTAAGCTCCCCTGGGTTCGGGGCCATTATTGCGTCACAAATTCCACCTGAAAGCTTTTCATTTGCGCATATTATCCCCTCGGCAAGGGATCTCGCGGTATCATCAAANCCTTCGGGTTCGCAAGTTCGTGCTCGCAAGCCAGGAGCATTGGCTTCAAGTGCTAAAGCGATACCCGATGTTAATCCGCCGCCGCCGCAGCAGATAAGTACATCCGCATTTCTTATGCCATAAGATTTGGCGTCTCGAGCGATTTCAAGGCCGATTGTTCCTTGACCTGCGATTACCATCGGTTCGTCGTATGGTCTGATAATCGTGAGATCACGTTCTTTGGCTAATTGCAGTGTGATGTTCTCTCGGCTTTCTTCAGTGCGATTATAAAGTTTTATCTCTGAACCTAGTCTTTTTGTATTATTAATCTTTAATTTAGGAGCGTCCTCTGGCATGACAATCATCGAGGTGCAATTATGTTGCTGCGCTGCGAGGGCTATTCCTTGAGCATGATTTCCTGAGGAGTATGACACCACACCATTTGCCAACGCATTTTTCGAAAGTTTTGAAATTGCGGCAAATGCGCCCCGATATTTGAAGCTGCCTGTATGTTGAAGACACTCTGGTTTAAGCAGGATGCGACGACCCGCTATCTCATTCAAAATGGGTGATGACATAAGAGGTGTTGGAAAAATTCGACCATCAAGTCGTTTTGCAGCCTCGTTGATTTGCTTAATATCCAAAGGATAAAACCCATATTCTAATTTAGTTTCATTTGGCGTTAACTCGGTTGTCTTATTTTATCGGGTTGATGGATCCAGGGGGTGACCGACCGCGCGCAACGCAGTATCATAAGTGGTAAATGATAACAAAAAGGAGCACCAAACCTTGCATTTAGTGAGTTTTTTATTCGCACTGATTGTTTATACAACCATAGTCTCATGCGAGTCATCTGACACGGCTGTAGAGAAAAACTTGAGTGTGGAGCAGCCAGCCGCACTAAGTTCGTTGGATGAAATGCGGTCACGTCGTCCCTCAACGTTTTCTGGGAATGGTTTATCAGACTCGCATCGAGGTGCCGAACTATATGCCCAGCATTGCGCAAGCTGCCATGAGGGGCAAGTATACAAAGCGCCTAATGCGTATTGGTTAGGAATTATGTCTGCAAAAAACCTATACAACACGATGGCGTCAGGAATCATGCAACAACAGGCTTCTGCATTATCAGAACAGGAAAGGAGAGAGATAGTAGAGCATCTCGTTCAGCAGCCATTTGAGGAGGCATTTGTGGAACCCAAATATCTGGCTTGCAAGGGTGAGGCGGAAAAATTTAGTGCCTTTAGGGAAGTCGAACGAACAGGGTGGGGCGCTGATACGCGCCGATTTGTGCCAAAAGATGTTGCTAAGCTAGACAAGGGTGATATTTCTCGACTCAGACTCAAATGGAGTTTTGGATTCCCAGGAGCGATGCGAGCTCGTTCGCAACCGACAGTGGCCATGGGCGCAATATTTGTTGGCAGTCAGGACGGGACGGTTTACGCTCTTGACCTAGAGTCTGGCTGCGTGCGCTGGGCTTATGAGGCAAGTGCAGAAGTCAGAACCGGGGTAGTTATTGCCAATCATTCAGTTCTTGGAGAGCTTGCTTTTTTTGGTGACCTTATCGCCAATGTTTATGCCGTCAAAGCTACCACAGGGGAGTTGGTCTGGAAAGTAAGCGCTGACAACCATCATAGTGCGACAATCACAGGAACGCCTGCATTTTATGATGATCGATTATATGTCCCAGTGTCGTCGCTTGAAGTTATTCCCGCCGCGGACCCAAAATATGAGTGTTGCACGTTTAGGGGTCATGTCCTGGCGCTTGATGCATCTGACGGTCAAATTGCGTGGGATAGTTACTCTGTCGACTTGGAGTCGGCACATGTAGGTGAGACATCTCTCGGTACACGGATAATGGCTCCTTCGGGTGCGCCTGTGTGGACAAGCCCGACAATTTTTGCAAGCGCTAACATGCTGATTTTTGGTTCTGGAGAAAATTATTCTTCGCCGGCCGACGGCAATAGCGATTCCATTATAGCCGTCCGGTTAGACACAGGTGAACGAATTTGGCAACGACAAAATGTGGAGGGCGATGCTTGGAATGTTGCTTGCATGATGGAGGACAATCCCAATTGTCCCAAAGAGGATGGACCCGATCATGACCAAGCATCTAGTCCCCTGCTTATTTCAACCTCGTCTGGAGATTCAATTCTGGTCGCGGGTCAGAAAGATGGCCGCGTGTTTGCGATTGATGCGGAAACCGGGAAGAGAAAACTTTGGGAGGTTGATATCGCGAGGGGAAGTATTCAAGGCGGCGTGCATTTCGGTATGGCTGCCGATGGCACAAAGGTCTACGCGCCGGTGAACGACATGAACGACACAAGGAATGGAGAGTGGCTAGATCCAGAGAAGGCGCGGCCGGGTATCACTGCTATTGATGCTGAAACGGGTGAGGTACTTTGGAGCCATATACAAGAGGACGTTTGTGGAGAGGATCGTCCAACGTGTGATCCTGGCATTTCTGCGCCTGTAACTGCCATACCTGGAGCCGTTGTTGCAGGACATTTGGATGGCTTTTTAAGGATCTATGACAATGAGACAGGATCGATTTTATGGGAGCGTGATACCGCTCGCGGCTTTGATACGGTCAACGGAGTGGATGCTTTTGGTGGCAGCATGAGTGGCGCTGGACCGACTGTAGCGCAGGGTCATCTGATAGCAAACTCTGGTTATGGACTTTATTTTCATGAGCCAGGAAACGCGTTGTTGGTATACTCTGTTGATGGGCGCTGATAATCTGTGCGCCGCTGAATTTTCAAAGCCTTTCGAGATAGCTTTGCTAGTCCTGCATAACCTCTTTCGTTGTTTTCATGGGTAAGAAAGATCTCATCAGTTTCACTATCCCACGCAACTGCCTCCCACTGATCGTGGGGGCTTACCTCCATCGATTTATGGTTTGCCCAGTCCACACCGTCTTTTGATGTTGGTGCAAACCATAACAAAGTTTTTCCTCCCTCGGGTGTTTTTTTGGTGCTCAAGAGAACCAGCTGTCCGGTTTTTGGATGAATGTCCGCAGCAGTAACAAGTGAGCTCACTGGCAGCACTTGAGTGGGTTTTGGTTGATAGCGCCCTGGAACCTTCGGTACCCTGTAAAGATTAGAATTCCCATCACCTCTGTTTTTGGTAAAGAGCCATATTTCGTCGTGATAGATAGCGATTGCTTCAGCATCGAAATCGTGAGAGATGGGCTGGCCTGGTTTGTAGTCAGCGTAAACCAAAGCGATCTTTCCGATCGGAGAACGGGGTTGGTCTATTCCCTTCCATGCTATTCGATATATGGTTAACTCTTTTCGTCGATTAAAATTATTGCCGATGTCGCCTATATAGAGGAAGTCATCGTCACTAGCTAAAGATTCCCAGTCATAATTCTTGGTGTTCGCTATGCGATATGAGCCGAGCTGATTTCCGTTTTTGTCTAGTTTAAAAATTGAAGGACCGTTTCCGCTGTCATTTAAGGTCCATAAATGCTTTCCCCAAATAGCTAGAGCCGAACTTTCATTAATTGCGGATTTGAATCGCGCTATTGTCTGGAGTTCTTTAAGCGTCTCCATTGAATGGACTGGCAGGCATAACGTTCCAAGCAGGAGCGCAAGTGATTTAAATTTACTCTTCCAAGAGCATCTCATTCATCAGGCCTAATCGTATCTTTTCATTGAGAATTTTCGGAGCATCAAAAGATGGTTTAATTTTTTCAAAACGTTGCTTCCACTGAGATTCACCAGATTTTATTATAATCCGAGGGGCTTTGATACGAAACAACATGATGCCAGATGTTATCGTTATCTGAGTCATTTGCTCCGGCGGGGCAAATTTGATCAGGAGTGAGGAATGTCGGTTTATTTTTTCGCAAATGCCGATCTCAATCAAAGAGATGGGTTTCACGTAACAGAACCTTGAAAATAGTTCTATACTGTGAGTAAGTTCTAGAGAAAAAGTTGAGTCGCATGTTACCAAAGAGTTATGCCCATGGCGCAAATTCGACCAATTTACTTGGACAGACATTGGGAGNNAACTTCGATNNCGCNGCNGAGANATGGGGNGANAGANANGCGNTNGTGGTNNGNCATCAAAATCTNCGCTGGANNTANAANGATCTTAAGATGNGNGTNGATGCATTNGCTGCAGGNNTANTAAGCCTTGGTTTGGANCCNGGNGANAGGATAGGNATNTGGTCNCANAATAACAGCGAGTGGGTTGTGACACAGTATGCAACTGCGAAGACCGGATTAATTCTCGTTAATATCAATCCAGCTTACAGGGCTCTTGAGCTGGAATATGCCATTAATAAGGTAGGATGCAAAGCACTTATCTTGTCTGAAAAATTTAAGTCCAGTAACTATATTGAGATGCTTAGGCAACTGGCGCCGTCATTGCGCAAAAGCCGTCCGGGAAAATTGGCTGCTGACCGTCTTAAATCCCTAAGTCACGTGATTCAGATAGGAGGGAAAACGGCAAGCGGCTGTTTTGATTTTGATGAGGTTAGTGAATTAGCTTCTGTTAGCGGCTATGAGCGAGTTGGAGAACTTGCGTCGAAGTTGCAATTTGATGATCCCATAAATATTCAGTTTACTAGCGGTACAACAGGATCCCCTAAGGGGGCAACTCTAACCCATTTCAATTCCCTTAATAATGGATTTTCGACTGGAGAGGTGCTTAAATTTGGTCCAGACGACAGACTTTGTGTTCCGGTTCCACTCTATCATTGCTTTGGGATGGTGCTGAGTAACATTGCTGCTCTGACGCATGGAGCGTCTGTGATCTATCCAGATGAGGCATTTGATCCTCTTAAGGTCCTGCAAATCATTGAGGCTGAGCAATGCACCGCATTGCATGGTGTTCCCACAATGTTTATAGCTCAACTGGAGCATCCAAGATTTAATGAATTCGACTTGTCATCGCTTCGAACGGGCATAATGGCCGGATCACCATGTCCTATTGAAATAATGCGGCGCGTTGTGANGGAAATGCATTGTGAGGAGTTAACAATCGCTTATGGAATGACTGAAACAAGTCCTACAATTGCTCAGACTCGGACAGAAGATGCGATCGAGAGGCGCGTATCGACAGTAGGAACAGTTTTTCCGCATGTCGAGGTTAAGATTATCGATGAAGGGGGAGAGACAGTNTCAGTTGGCGATACTGGCGAACTTTTAGCTCGGGGCTATAGTGTCATGCGAGGTTATTGGGCTGATCCGGAACGCACGGCTGAGAGCATTGATTCGGCGGGCTGGATGCACACAGGTGATCTGGCTACTATGGACGCTGATGGTTACCTAAATATTGTAGGTAGAGTCAAAGACATGGTTATTAGGGGCGGCGAAAACATTTATCCTCGCGAAATAGAGGAGTTTCTTCATCGACATCCCAAAATAGCTGACGTGCAAGTGTTTGGCATCCCAGATACCAAGTACGGAGAGGAACTTTGCGCTTGGATTATTTTGAAGGCTGGAGAGCACGCCGATGCTGACGACATTCGAGACTCTTGCAAAGGTCAAATTGCCCATTTCAAGATCCCCAAACATGTTCAATTCGTTGAGCAATTTCCAATGACGGTGACTGGAAAGGTTCAGAAATATTCGATGCGCGATTCGATGACTGACATGCTGGATTTGACCCCAGACTAAATAGTTTAAGCACGAACCTTTGCGGTGCTCTATGCTTTACCTTCTCTCTTGAGCGCATGATCGTATTTGGTTTATTGAAATGATTTGGTTAAGGAACCGTGTCTTGCGGTTTCTTTGCCTATCACTTTGGCGGATTAGAGTTATGGATATTAGAGAAAAAATCGAACTTGGGGAATTTTTCTGTGCACCAGGAATTCCGGATATGATTTCAGCTGTTGTGGCTAAAAAGATCGGTTTTGATGCAGTTTATGCATCTGGTTATTGGATGGGAGCATCAGCATATGGATTGCCCGATGCAGGGATTTTAACGCTTACACAGATGGCTGATCGTGTTTCTACTTTGGTTGATGTTGTTGGTGATGCGGCCGTGATTGCGGATGCGGATACTGGCTTTGGAGGGCTGTTAAATGTCAGAGAAACAGTAAGATTGTATGAGAAAGCAGGAGCACAAATTATTCAGCTAGAGGATCAACAGTTCCCTAAGAAATGTGGTCATCTTGAAGGTAAACGTGTGGAGGACATTGATACTATGGCGGCAAAAATCAGGGTGGCGAAAGATGCGGTAGAGTGCAAAAGTACTCTTATTATTGCGCGAACTGACAGTCATCAATCTGAGGGAATTAGCGGTGTCAAGAAGAGGCTTGATTGTTATATCAATGCTGGAGCCGACATTGTTTTTCCAGAAGCACTGAAGACGGAAGAGGAAATGTATGACATTTGTTCGTCTTTTGAGGTGCCAGTCATGGCTAATATGGCGGACGGAGGAATAACCCCAATCCTAGATGCCAACGCGCTTTCGGATTTGGGCTTCGCCTTTGCTATTTTCCCGGGAACCGCTGCCCTTGCTGCAGCGGCGGCTGTCGAGAATGTATTAAATCGATTAAAGATGACTGGCACGAGTTTGCACAAGGATATAGAGCTATTCGACTTTGCGGAATTTTGTCAGCTCATCGGTTTCGATGATATAAGGGATTTTGAGGACAAATGGTTGCGCCTTAAAGATTAAGGACACTCCATCTGAGCTCGGGTAGACGCAAGAGTTTTTTGACGAGCATGTGCTCAGCGGCTCAAATGACAAATTTCTCCCCTATGGCCTCACAGCTTTTTTCCCAAAGAGTGTGTCTTGTCGCTGGATTGTCGTAGAAGGTCTCTAAGGGGTAGCTAAGCGCCGGTCCTCTGAGCGCAGTCATGCCCATTCCCGGTCCCACAAATTGTCCAGAGATAATCTCTGGATCAGCTATACATCTTATTATCCCCAAGGCACCGTCCTGTTGCGATTGTCCCATTTTCATCATTTGTTTAATTAACCATCTGCCTATGCTACCTGAAGGACCCGCACCGCCATCTGATATGGCTGTCGCTTGAAGGTCTGTCTCGGCCACACCGGGGTGAGCAACCATGGCTTTAATATTGGGGTGATTGTCGCGGAATCGCTCATGCAGGCATGCCGTAAATGCTGCATTAGCCAATTTGGTTTGGCCATAACGCTCCCATCTACCCCCCTGAAAAATGAAAAGCCGCGAGCCATCACCCCCCAGCTCCCCCCCTCGTTTTTCAAAATACTTTGGATGGAGTTTTTTTACCATAAGCCGCGCCATGCTCGAATGATTGACTACTCGTGCTTCTCCTCTTCGATGAGCGGCCTCCCGAAGCTGTGGGAAAACTAATTTCGTTAACAGAAAATGTGCTAAATGATTGGTTTGCATTTGCACATCGAAACCATCTGCGGTCGGTATATCTTTCAGAGCCATAACGCCCGCATTATTGCAAAGAACATCAAGTCCGTCAGGACAAGCTTCTATTATCTTTGAACCGGCAGATCGCACTGCTTTGAAGCATTGCAGATTGCAGTCGATTTTTAAAAACCTTCCTTTTGAGTTTGTTGCTTTTAAGCGAGCGAGCGCGCTATCAGCCCTTTCAGACGGACGATTCAGTAGTATTACATTGGCGCCTAATTTTGCGCACGCCTCTGCAGCACTGAAACCAGTTCCAGAGGTTGTGCCCGTGATTGCGACCGTTTTACCCTCTAGGTTACTTAATTTGGAGAACGTTTTTTCAAAATATTTGTTTTCAAGCCCTAATTCCATAATTTCCATCTCTCCGAAATTAAATTTCTAAAACCTCTAATGACCAATCTGACCGGGGGCTGTTCTGCTTTCTACTTCGTTAATGCTTTGATAATCTCATCCACTATATGATCTGCTTTAAGTCGTATGTCTTCATCCAAGGTGCCTTGAATTGGGTGCTGAATGAATACGCATTTAGCGTCCTTCATACCCAATGCCTCTGATTGACTTCTAGCAGCAGAAATGAATTCGGACGAGGCTACCGAAACAGCCGGAGTTCCTTGCACTTCAAACCAAATCGTGTCATGCAAACTGCACGACGTACAGGATCCTCAATCAGCTAATGCCTCGATTATAAATTGGTTGTCGAGAATTATTTCATGTCGCAGTTTGTCTGGTGCCGGTCGAGAAAACGTAGGCTTAATAAAGCGGGTGAATTTAACCAATGGCAACATTTCAGATAAATTTTCCTCTAGTCGATCTAACAGGATATTCCCTTTTGGTTTCGATATGTCAAGAAGAGCCACATTGCCTTCGATAGCATTGGGCCTGAATGCCAATTGTCGCCCTACAGGGCGTGACTCGTTTGTTGGGTCGAGAATAGTTGTCATAAATTAGTCCTCCATAAGTATGTTTTAATATGCCAGTGCTAAAAAAGACTAAACAGATTCTATTTTTCTAGAGACTGGCACTGATCCCCATTTTCCATTCAACCAACCATGATAACAAGCAGTGAACTTACCTGCACCGCTCCCTGCCACAACAATATTTATGTCGCTTTCATCGGCAAACTTAGAGATGAACATATTCATGGTGTGTTCCGACAGCGTATCAATTTCTTCCTGACGAAGTCCCGCGCTAGAGATATCGTTGGGAACAAGATCCTTGTAGCGCAAACGGATTATTTCTTGGATCCTCCTTCGTAAATCCGTCTTGGTATAGCTATCTTTGCTAAACACGTCTGCATGCTCAGGAGATACCACCAAGACGCATTGGGCCACACCAAACACTTTGTGGTTAAGAATGGATCTGACTCCCTCTGCAATTGTTCCGGCAACGAGATCACTTTGGAGACCATGCTCATCCATTATTACCACCGGGCCGCTAGTAACTGCGCAGACGGTTACCACCGACTCATCGAGCCTGAAACCCCGCTCAACATGAAGTGGCTCCCACGGAGAGCGCTCCTCCCACTCAGCGAAGCAGCCGGTGTATTTTAAAGGGTTGCCAAATGTAGACCGCTCGGTACCCTCTGGTTTGGCGCCCCCAATATTTCGGATTATTAGTCGCACAGCCCTTCCAATTGTAGCGTTGGCTCTATTGCCCTGGCCGAGCGACCCTTGCTTGTAATTCATTCCGATCTTGTTTCGAATAGGGCCGCTGACGATGATCAGCGGGCTTGCACCCAATGTTGTTGCATAGACGCCGTGGATGTTGAAAGCCTCATCTGAGAGCGCTTCGATCGCGGCGATGATAACGGGTAGATAATCAGGTCTGCAGCCTGCCATTACCGAAT
>NZJL01000028.1 GCA_002692165.1 Porticoccaceae bacterium | reverse complement strand
AATTTTTGCACCTCGTTATAAAGGAATTGTGTTAATGTTTTGCGATCCTGAATAGCTTCAAGTTCTGCCCAGAAAAGGGGCTCCCCAATTGTAGTATGCACGGGCCCGTCAAACCGCTTTTTTACCTCGTTCAAAAGGGCCAAAGAGCGCAGTGCTTCCGAAAGGTGCGAGGCGACATGAAAAATCCGACTGTTCTGACCATGAAAATAAACCGGTACTACCGTCGCCTTGGCATCTCTAATCATTTTCGCGGCAAAGGTTGTCCATGGAGCCTCCCTGACTTGTCCGAGGCCGAACTTATCCGCTGTAGAGACAAATCCAGAAGGAAAAACTAAGAGTGGAATACCCTCTACGAGCGCTTTTTTTGCAATTCTTTTTGATCTGATATTGTTTCGGGTTGCTTCTTTGGTGTTGCTAAAATCTACAGGCAGAAAATAACGCGCGAGGTCTTCGTCTTGGCACATTACTGCATGAATTAAAATCCGAAAATCCCCTCGCGTGCGAACTGCCAAATCGCAAAGGGCTATGCCATCTATTACCCCAAAAGGATGATTTGCTATGAAAACAAGGGGTCCAGAATTAGGGATTTTGTTTAGCTGTTCTTTGTCGAATTTATGATCGATTTTGGCGACTTGGAAGGCATTTGTAACGAATTCTCCAATTGAGAACGGATGTGGCTTCACTTGATTATAAATTGATTCGACTTTTCTCCATCCAAAAAAATATTCAAAACTCTTTACGAGGCATCGGAGATAGAAAGGTTGCTCAGAAGAAGCGAAGGAGATGAGCGGTCGATCTTTTACATAATCGGTAACAATCTCACTGGTGTCACCATTTTCCATAAGTTAGTGCTCAGATGAAGTTTGCTTTTTATAATGCGTTTGAGTTTACCACTTCCCGGGCAAGAAGGAAGATCACAATTTTACAAGAAGAAACCAAAATTGTGGTTTCGAAATGTTTTGGATTAAGCATTTTTCATTGATGGGACTTCACACCTTGCTGGCACAATTTCGATCTTATGCGTTTGCTAACTGATCATTGCCACTCAACCAGCGATCGATGATTTGTTGCGCGGCGTCGGGGTCATTCTTCAGAATTGATTGTGCCACATCCTTAACGTGGGGAATTAAATTAGCGTCCCTCTTAAGATCTGCAATTCTGAATTGGACATCTCCGGTTTGACGAGCGCCCAAGACCTCTCCGGGCCCGCGAAGCTCAAGATCTTTCTCTGCAATTTCAAAACCATCTGATGTCTCTCTCATGATCTTAAGGCGCTCTTTACTGTTTTGTGACAAGTTTGAGTTATACAAGAGCACGCAATGACTCTGATCAGATCCTCGACCAACCCGTCCCCGAAGTTGATGCAATTGCGAAAGTCCCAAACGTTCCGCATTTTCAATTATCATGAGACTCGCGTTCGTAACATCAACACCTACCTCAATTACGGTGGTCGCTACCAAAAGATTTATTTTCTTTGATTTGAATTCTTCCATAATAGAGATTTTCTCGCGAGGTTTTAAGCGACCGTGTATTAGACCGACGGACAGTTTTGGGAGAAGCAATCTAAGTTCTTTGGCTATTCCCTCCGCAGCTTCAGCCTCAAACATGTTTGATTCCTCAATCAAAGTACACACCCAATAAGCCTGACGACCTTCTTGACATGCCTTTTTTACTCGTTGGATAACATCATGTCGTCGCAAGTTGGAAATCACGCTAGTCTCCACAAGTTTGCGACCGCTTGGCAGTTCATCTATTACCGAACAGTCCAGATCAGCGTAGGCGGTCATAGCCAGCGTTCGAGGTATTGGTGTCGCGGTCATTATCAGTTGATGCGGCATAATGGCATCTGTGCCAGTTGAGTGATTTCCAATCCCTCCTTTTTTTCTCAAAGCAAGCCGCTGATGGACACCAAATCTGTGCTGCTCATCCACAATAGTTAGCCCAAGTTTCTGAAATATTACACCCTCTTGAAAAAGAGCATGTGTGCCGATCACCATCTGGGACTCGCCATTAGCTATGGATTCCAGAACTTTCTTTCGAGCTTTGCCTTTAATGTTTCCGGTCAATAGAGCAACATGAATCTCTAATGGAGACATCCAATTTTCAAAGTTTAGACGATGTTGTTCGGAAAGGATCTCTGTCGGGGCCATCAGTGCCACCTGATGACCGTTTGCGATTGCTTGCACTGCAGCCAGGGCCGCAACCACGGTCTTTCCCGATCCCACATCGCCTTGGATTAGTCTGAGCATTGGTGTTGTACTATTTAGATTTGCACATATGGCTTGGCTTACCCTAACTTGTGCCTCTGTCAGCGAAAAAATTAGATGACTCGAAAACTGGAGATGGGCATTTTTATTAAAAGGTAGTTTTGGCGCTGGCCGAAGTTGGGCCTGTTGACGAAGCTTTCTTAGACTTAAATGGTGGGCAATAAGTTCTTCGAAGGCCAGGCGTTGCTGCGCAGGATGCGTACCTTTTCCCAATAAATCCAGTGAAGCGCCAACAGGTGGGCTATGGACGAAAATTAGTGCGTCAAAAAGCGAGAACTCTGAACTAATATTATCCTTGATCAATTCAGAAATGCCAGTGGGGCAGAGATGTTCTAGAGCCTGCGTACAAAGATTTCTAATACGGTTCTGAGTTAGCCCCTCAGTCGAAGGATAAATTGGCGTGAGTCTCTGTTCTAATTTGGCCTCAGTGAGGTTATCAACTATTTGGTATTCGGGGTGATATAACTCTAGCCCTGTCGAGCCGGCACGAACCTCGCCAAAACAACGGAGTCTGACTCCAGACCGAAGACGTTCTCTTTGGGTTTGGTTGAAGTGAAAGAAACGCAATGTGGTTGTGCCAGTTTGGTCCTGAATTCGGCAAATAAGGCTGCGTCTCCTGCCAAATAACACATCACATCCTCTTATGTCGCCTTCTATTTGTGCATGAGTTCGCGGCTGAAGGGCACCAATTGGCGTGATCTTTGTTTTGTCTAGATATCTGATTGGCAGATGAAATATTAGATCTAGAACCTCTCTGATTCCAAGTTTAAAAAGTTTTTTTTCGAGTTTGGGACCGACTCCACGTAGATCGGCTATTTGAGTTTGGCGGCCTGGTTTTTGGAGCATTATGCTATACAATCATCGAGGTTGACTTTGCTCAGACTCTACCACAGCATTAAGCCATATGTCCCAAAATTCAAAATTTGTAGAATCTCCGCTTCGAAACCAGTCTTCGTTGGTTAAGGTTTGCGGAATGGGGAGATAGGCTAATGTTCAATTAATCTTAGACTCCTAAAGGACGACCGCCCTGTTCAGTCAACACATTCCATTAAACTTATTAAAGAGTCTTCTTACATTTATATCATGAATAGCCTCGATAACTTACAAATCGATCAAAGCCAATTTGACTTGAGTGACAAACTCCCGGCAAAGATATTGCTTGCTGGATGTGGAGATCTTGGGATTCGCACCGCTGCCCGGCTAGATACTGGCTATTTTTGCTACGGTCTTAGACGGGAATCTGCGAGACTGCCAAATTATATACGACCCTTGAAGGCTGATCTTACGAATTTTGATCAAATGAAAGATGTGATGGAAATAGGTTTTCAAATCATTATCGTGACCATTACTCCTGATGCTTATAACGAATGTGCTTATCGGTCTGCTTATCTAGCCTCTGCGGAGACCTTGGTAAGGGTTATTAATGAGTCCAGAAAACCACCGAGCTTGGTAGTTTGGACTTCAAGTACAAGCGTTTACGGGCAGAAATCTGGTGAGTGGGTAGATGAGTTATCGCCCGTTAGCCCACAAAATTATAATGGGCAAATCTTGCTGGAAGCGGAAAACATGATTAAAAAGCTGCCATGCAGTAAGGTTGTCTTAAGATTTTCTGGCATTTATGGTCCGGGTCGGCACAACTTGCTGGATCAAGTTCTTGCCGGAGAGGAAAGCAGAAGGAGTCTCAGCCAATGGACCAATCGGATTCATAGTGATGACTGTGCAGGAATTTTTTGCCATTTAATGGATTTGCATCTCCGGGGACAGACTCTCCATGAGTTATACCTCGCCACTGATTGTGAGCCAGTAAAACAATACGCACTCAGGCAATGGTTGTCGTCAAACCTAAATGTGAAACTGAACGAGGCCGCGACCTCAACTGAGTCTGGACGTCGCTACAGAAATGAACGGCTTTTGGGTAGTGAATTCAAATTTTTGTTTCCCTCATATAAACAGGGTTATTGCGAAATAATACGCAACTTCAAACAACCATAATACCGTCCATTTCCACGATGGCTCCGCGAGGCAGTGCGCTGACTTCAACCGCGGCGCGAGCTGGATATGGCGGGTCAAAGTATTCCTCCATGATTCTGTTAACCATCTCAAAGTGATTTAGATCGCATAAAAAAACATTTAACTTCACAAGATTATTTAGGCCTCCCCCGGAAGCTTCACATACAGCCCTGACGTTGAGAAACACTTGATGAACATGCTTATCGACCGGCCCGTTGACCAGCTGCATACTTTTAGGGTCCAACGGAATTTGACCTGAAAGATAGATAGTATCAAAAGCCTTAATTGCTTGAGAGTAAGTACCAATGGCTTTAGGGGCTAATTCAGTTCTGATAACCTCTTTTTTTTTTGCATCATACGCAATTCCTCTTTCTTAGTTATTGTTAATTCTTCACGCGATAAAGTCGTCGCACTGGGGTCAGACTTCGGACTCGCCGCAAAGTCTCAGCCAAATGGATTCGATCTCGCACTGTGAGAACCATGTCGACTATACTGGTGAACGCGTCTTTGTCAGCAGTCGTAATTTTTTCTATAGTTGCCTCTTGCTCGGTAATACGAGACGCCAATGCGGCTATAAATCCTCGTTCGGGAGTTATTTCCACTTTCAGGGCGACCGGAAATTGACCACTTACATTTTCCGACCACATCATAGAGGTGCATAATTCAGGGTTTGATCTAATCTCACTAAGATTGCGGCAAGATTCAAGATGCACGACTAGCCCTTTCCCAGGGCTTAAATGTCCAAGTATAGGATCGCCAGGAATCGGGTGACAACAACGAGCATACTGAAGCAGTAAACCTTTCTGAGAACCCACTTCCAGTGGAAGAGCAGGGGATCTATTCATCGATTCAGAGTGTTTTTGGTCTATTGGCACAATCAGATTTGCAACGGCTAATGGAACGCGGTTACCAAGGCCTATTTGCTTGAGGATATACTCAAAAGTTGAGGCGCCAGAGCTTTTTAAAATCCGTTTTATTTCGGATTTTTTTAGTTTTTTGTAACTGGTTCCGAATTTACTTAGTGCCTGATCTAGAAGGCTCTTTCCAAGGTCTACTGACTCATGATGTTTTTGTTGCTTAAGAAAATGACGTATAGCGCTGCGAGCTTTTGCTGTCGCGACAAAGCTCAACCAATTAGGATTTGGTTGAGCACCCTCTGCTGAGATGATTTCAATTTTTTGGCCACTTTGGAGCATTTCTGAAAGGGGAATGAGTTGTCCGTCAATGCGACAAGCAATGCAGCTATTCCCGAGCTCCGTGTGCACAGAGTAGGCAAAATCAATAGGTGTGGCGCCAGAGGGGAGCTCAATTATCTCCCCTCTTGGTGTGAATACATAAACTTCATCAGGAAATAGATCAGCCTTCACATTTTCCAAGAACTCAAGAGAGTTCCCTGCCTGTTTTTGCATAGCTAGAAGGCCTTGAATCCAGCGAGATGCCCTCCGCTGGTTTCCTTCTATGTTAAATTGACCTTTTTTATAATCGCCATGGGAAGCTATTCCATAGTTCGCCATCATTTCCATCTCTGCGGTTCGAATTTGTACTTCAATAAGCACGCCATGCATCCCCACGAGCACTGTATGTAAAGATTGATAGCCGTTAGCTTTGGGAATTGCTATATAATCTTTGAACTCTCCCGGTACTGGTTTGAAAATGCTATGCATTAGCCCAAGAGTGCGGTAGCAATCATCAACCGAGTTCACAACGAGACGGAATGCAAACACATCCATTAGGTCGCGGAAGGACCTCTTTTTTTCGCGCATTTTGAGGTAAATGCTCCAAAGATGTTTCTCGCGCCCTTTCACCACTGCCTCTACCGATTCTCGGACAAGGCTGTGTTCAATTGCCTGTCGAATTTCCCTTACGAAGGCTTTTCGATTTTGCCTGGCAGCTTCGGTTGCCTCGCGAAGACGACGATGCCTTAAGGGATACATTGCCGCGAAGCTGAGCTCCTCAAACTCCACTCGAATATGCTCCATCCCCAACCTTTGTGCGATGGGCGCATATATTTCAATTGTTTCGCGCGCTATTCGTCGTCTTTTATCGGGAGATAGAGTTCTCAGGGTGCGCATGTTATGCAACCTATCGGCAAGCTTGATCAGGAGTACCCTTATGTCTTGCGACATTGCGAGGGTCATCTTCTGAAAGCTCTCTGCTTGCTGCTCTGCTTTCGATTCAAATTCTATCTCGGTGAGTTTGCTTACCCCGTCGACAAGTTCAGCCACCTTTCGACCAAATCGCCTAGTTATTTGGCGCTTGGTCACACTAGTATCTTCTATGACATCATGCAGAATTGCGGCCATCAGGCCTTCAGAGTCCATTTGCATATCAGCTAAGATATTCGCAACTGCTAGAGGATGAGTGATATAGAGATCGCCAGTCTGTCGAAGTTGCCCAGTATGATGTTTCTCTGCGTATTTATAAGCTCGCTCCACTCTCTGGATGCTCGGTTTTTCTAGATACGATAGCTTTTCTGTAAGGCCCAGAAGTGCCACGTTAGCTGCTCCACGAATAGGCAATAATTATTAAGCAGTTCCCTGCGGAGAGGGGGTTGGTTCATCAGGAAGAGTATCAATTGTTGGTTGGTTTCTTGGATCAGAATCTGCAAAGGATGGCGAATCACGAACTTCACAAGTTTCATCCTGGACTAACTCTTCCCCAGCTTTATCGATAGTAAATTCTTGTTGTACCACAGACAAAATACTGGCATCAACAAGCCCTTCAGCGATTTCCCTGAGTGCCAGGACTGTGGGTTTATCGTTTTCTTCCGGTAGAAGGGCTGAACGACCCTCGACGGCAAGCTGGCGTGCGCGTTTAGAACCAACCATTACAAGCTCGAATCGGTTCTCAACGTTCTCTAAGCAGTCTTCAACTGTGATGCGGGCCATGTATGCTGCCTCCAAAATTTGTAAATTAACGAAAATGACTAACTATGTTAACGAATGTAATTCTCTAGGACAATAAATCTGTCAATAATATATTTAATTTTTGATCTGCAGACTTGGTTGAATTGTCATCGCATTGCTTTTCTAAAATGGCTTTTAATCGACTACAACTTGCTTGGAAATCATCATTAACTATAATAATATTAGCTTCATTGTAGTGGCTCATTTCCTCCTGAGCGGCGGCGACACGTTTTTTAATGGTCTCCTCTTTATCTTGGCCGCGTTTAATAAGCCTTCGTCTCAGTTCGTCTTTTGATGGGGGCAAGATAAAAATGCTGCAACAGTTATCGAAAATTTCTCGGACTTGATTCGCTCCTTGCCAATCTATTTCTAGCACTACGTCGCCACCTTTTAACAGTATTTTTTCTACGCAATCGCGGGATGTACCATAGTAATTGCCATGAACTTGAGCGCTCTCCAAGAACTTTGACTCCTTTTTCATGGACTCAAATTCACATTGAGATATGAAATGATAATTTATTCCATCCGATTCACCGGGGCGAGGCAACCTAGTTGTATGAGAAATTGAAACGCTGACATTATCAAGTCCCTTTAGGGCGCATTTGATGAGACTGGTTTTTCCAGCACCAGACGGCGCAGAGATAATGAAAAGAGTACCTTCAGACATTGAGTAATCCCGTATTCAAAATCGTTTTCGCCTCATTATTTGTATATGTAGCTCGGTCTTACTCGATGTTTTGAATTTGTTCGCGTATTTGCTCAATTAATACTTTCAGCTCAATAGAGGCTTGTGTTGTTATATCAGACAAAGATTTTGAGCCTAGGGTATTTGCTTCTCGGTTAAGTTCTTGCATTAAGAAGTCAAGGCGTCTGCCCATTGGGATATTAGTGGCGAGAACCCGCCTAGTTTCAGTAACGTGAGTTTCGAGTCTATCCAACTCTTCCTCAACATCTGAGCGACTAATGATAAGCACCATTTCTTGCTCAACTCTGCTGTTATCAAGTCCATTCGTATATTCTAAGAGGCGGTCATTCAAGCGCTTACGCTGTCTTGTCATTATCTCGGGAATCGCTTTCCGGACCAAAGCCACTTGACCTGAGATGCCGATAAGCTTTTGGGAAATTAAGTTTGAAAGCTCATCTCCTTCGCGCTGGCGACATGTGACTAGTTTGGTGCAGGTGACCTGAAAAATTTCTTTAATGGACGTCTCTAATGCGGAGTCATTGAATTTCGATTCTTTTATTATTCCCGGCCATCTCATAATCTCAAGTGCAGATATAGGTGCTGGAGCTGTCATCTTTGATGCAAGATTCTCTGCAGTTCGAATATAGTTCTCGGCTAGTTCGACATTTAGTTCGATCGGACAGAAGCGCTCTTTGTATGCTACTTGCAAGGTACAATCCACTTTCCCTCTTGTAAGCTTTTTTCTCAACTCTTCCCGAAGAGCAAATTCCATAACTCTTAACGTCTCGGGCATTCTGAAATTTATCTCCAAGAAGCGATGATTGACTGAGCGAAGCTCGCAGGACACATCCCCCCAATCAAAGTCTTGAGTTGTTCGAGCAAAAGCAGTCATACTTCGTGGCATATCGACCCTCTATAGTCAAATGGAGCGAATTCTGGTAAATGGTTTGATATTGGGTAGCATGTTATAGATATTAACAAATATTTCTCGATAGGGGCGCTACATTCAACGACCACTGGCTATAATGCGAATTTTAAACAAGGAATTTTTATGAAACGTCCAAGTGGGCGATTGCCTAACGAACTGCGGAAAGTAGAGATCACGCGAGAATATAATGCGCATGCTGAAGGGTCAGCGCTTATACAGATTGGTAATACAAAAGTCATTTGCAATGCCACGATTGAATCTGGCGTCCCTAGGTTTTTAAGGGGCCAAGGCCACGGATGGGTTACTGCTGAGTACGGAATGTTGCCGAGATCGACAGGGGAAAGAACGAATCGGGAGGCAGTCAGAGGCAAACAGAGCGGAAGAACCCAGGAAATTCAGAGGTTGATAGGAAGATCTTTGCGCGCAGCGATCGATCTTAAACAACTGAGTGAGCATACCATCTATTTAGACTGTGATGTTGTCCAAGCTGATGGAGGAACTCGAACTGCATCAATCACTGGAGCGTTTGTCGCTCTTGTTGANGCTTTGCGCTGGCTTCAAAGAAAAAAAAACATTAAGTGTGATCCGCTTAAAAAAATGGTAGCTGCCGTCTCTGTAGGTATCTTTGAGGATACTGCAGTGTTGGATCTTGATTACGCAGAGGACCGTGATGCTCAGACAGATATGAATGTTGTAATGACGGAGAATTCGGAGTTGATAGAAGTTCAGGGCACAGCTGAGGGTAGCCCTTTTTCAGAGACTCAACTCATACAGATGATTGGATTAGCCAAACAAGGCATCGCAGATTTGATCGAAATCCAGCGCTTTGCTCTTTCTGGATAATATTATTATGAAAGATTATCAAGCAAGTTTTATCCGAGAAGCGATCCGTTGTGAGGCATTGTCGTTTGGTGAATTCACATTGAAGTCAGGGCGAGTCTCACCATACTTTTTTAATGCAGGCAATTTCTGTAACGGTGAAACTATGTCAATAGTAGGCCGATGTTATGCGGAAGCTATAATAGACTCAGGGCTGGATTTCGACATGTTTTTCGGGCCCGCATATAAAGGAATACCCCTTGCTGCGTCTGCAGCAATCGCGTTGAATGATGTCTTTAACACTAAGATACCGTATTGTTTTAATCGTAAAGAAGGCAAATCTCATGGTGAGGGCGGGCTTTTGGCTGGCTCACCACTGAGGGGTAAAGTCCTCATCATTGATGACGTAATGACCGCAGGCACCGCTGCATGTGAGGCAATAGAAATGATTACTCACAAAGCAGGCGCCGAAGTATCGGGAGTAATCATTGGTTTAGACAGGAAGGAAAGCGTGGTAAAGAATACACCTGCTAAAGAGTTTATTGAGCAAGCGTACTGCATACCTGTTTTGAACATAAT
Organism: Porticoccaceae bacterium; assembly: GCA_002692165.1. GTDB lineage: Bacteria > Pseudomonadota > Gammaproteobacteria > Pseudomonadales > Porticoccaceae > TMED48. The sequence goes on along the minus strand of NZJL01000028.1, from coordinate 7,864 downwards.
CGACATTGATGACATCCTAGACTTTATTCGTTCTTCCTCTGACATGACAACTTTTATCAAGCCCATTATGAAGTATCGCAAGACCTTCGGCATTGCAGAAAAAGACCAAGCCGAGGAGTAATTAGGAAATGATAGCCATGAACGACGAGCTTGACTATTTTCTGAATAGACCAACTGCCATCAGTTCCCACTGCTCTTGCCAGTCAGAGCTCGGGAGGCTCTTAAAGTCGCTTCGAACGTACTGATGAATCTTGCCCTCTGCTGTGCAAAGCATGAGGTTTACCGCCGCAGATATGGGTAGCGCCATTACTGTCCCGTTTCTAACTTTACTCTCGCGCAGAACCTGCTTCAATTGTGACTCTAGTCTATCATAGAACTGAGCAACTCTTTGATGGAGCTGCTGTGTTTCTCCAGTTAGAGCATCCCCGTTTAATATACGCGTAATGCCAGGATTTTTTTCAGCGAAAGCCAGCAGCAGTGTTAGTATGCGAAAACATATGTCCTCAGCGCCGGACTCCTCTTGCACAATGCTTGTGATCCGACCAAAAATTGTGTCCTCGATAAAGTCAATAAGACCTTCAAACATGCGAGTTTTGCTAGGGAAATGACGATAAAGTGCTGCCTCAGAAACGCCAAGTTCTGAGGCTAGTGCTGCGGTCGTGATCCGACCTCCTTTGGAAATTTCAAGCATTCGTGCCAACGCTTGGAGAATTTCTTGCGCTCGATATCCTTTCTTCGTGGTCATCGGATAGGATCCGGGGATTTCGAAGTTCGATCGTCAATCAATGTACCTACCCCCTCATCGGTAAAAAGCTCTAAAAGCAGAGCATGATCAACTCTTCCATCTATTATATGGGCACTAGGGACCCCACTTTTGACCGCGTCGAGAGCACAACGTATCTTGGGTAGCATCCCACCATGCACAACTCCCTCATCAATTAGCCCATCTACTCTTTCAGCGCTGAGGCCGGACAGAACTTTTTTATTATGATCCAGCAATCCGGGCACATTAGTCATGAGGATGAGTTTTTCTGCTTTTAGAACACAGGCTATCTTGCCTGCTACTAGATCAGCATTGATGTTATATGATGTTCCGTCCTTTCCAGCCCCGATAGGGGCCACGATCGGAATATAGCCTGCATCAAGAAGCATTCTTATCACTGAAGTATTGATTGCTTCCACTTCCCCGACATGACCTATGTCGACTATCTCAGGAACTGACATGGCAGGTGTTTTTTTTGTAACTATCATTTTTTTTGCACGAATGAGCTGTCCATCTTTTCCTGTGACACCAAATGCGTTGCCGCCCGCTTCCGAAATAATATTTACAATCTGTTTGTTAACAGTGGCACCCAAAACCATTTCCACAACGTCCATTGTCTTTCCATCCGTTACGCGCATGCCATCAACAAAACTGGATTCAATTCCCAATCGATCGAGTAGTTCGCCAATCTGCGGGCCTCCTCCATGAATGATGACTGGCTTGATGCCAACGGCTTGAAGCAAAACAACATCTCGTGCAAAGCTCGCTTGGAGCTCAGCATCAACCATGGCTGCTCCTCCGTATTTAATCACTAAGGTTTTGCCAGCGAAGCTCTGAATATAAGGGAGTGCACTTGAGATAATCTCAGCCGCAAGTTGCGCAGAGTTGAGGTTCTTCTCGTCAGTCATAGATATTCTTCTATGTCAGGGATGAACGCAGATAATTTAAATTTAAAAGTCTGTTTTATGTGACCTAACAAATTATGGTCATCGGCTTCGAAACGAAGTGTGAGGTTTGCAGACGTATTAGAAGCTCGAACCAAACCCCATCCCTGCGGATACTCTACGCGCAACCCATCGAGCCTATTGATTCTTGAACCCTTAAACTCACATTCGTCTGCAATTCGTGCCATAAGAGCAAACTTTTCATCGTCCCTTACTGGAATTAGTATCTCGCCAGTGAATGCTCTGATGTCTAGGGCATCAAGAAGTTGATCAAGGGTTTTGTAGGTTGCGGAAAGGATTTCGAGTAACCTAGCCGCTGCATAGAGTCCGTCATCAAAACATTCTCTCCGATCGTTAAAAAAGATATGCCCACTAAATTCACCACCAAGANGAGCATTATTTTCTTGCACTGCTTCTCTTACGTGAGCATGCCCTGTTTTACAAAGAATTGGGATTCCCTTGTTCGTTTGAATCACTTTTGCCAAGTGTTGGCTGGACTTCACATCGTATACGATTGGAGCGCCATTAGCATTTTGCAAAACATCCGAGGCGAAGAGCATCATCAACTGGTCTGGCCAACATATGCGNCCCGATTTCGANATTACCACTAGTCGATCNCCATCTCCATCAAAGGCAAAACCGAGATCCGCATTTTCGCTTGCAACTCTGGCACGAAGGTCCATTAAATTGAATTCATCTGAAGGATTTGGCTCATGGTTGGGAAACGAGCCATCGATGTCGCAATATAAAGGGACTACTTGGCATCCAAGACTCTCAAAGAGCTCTACCGCCACTGGCCCAGAGACGCTATTTGCACCATCAATAACGATTTTGAATTCCCTGACAATGCCTATATCTTCAAAAATTTCCCTCACATATTGAGGTATAACCAGTCTTGAAAAATATTCCCCTTTACCTTCAGTGAAATTATCCAAACTCATAATTGGCTTGAGCAATTGTAAGTTTTCGCCAGACAATACTTGACCTTGGACAATTATTTTAAAACCGTTGAAGTTGCTCGGATTGTGGCTGGCCGTTATCATGACCCCACAGGTGGATTGACCTGAGTAATGGATTGCATAATTGAGAGCGGGGGTGATAATCTCGCCGAGATCGATAACATTGCAACCGGTGGTGATTACACCCTCACGTAATGCAATCGACAAATCTTCAGAGGTAGATCTGCCGTCTCGGCCGAGATAAAGCGCATTATTTCCCCTGCGCAAAACCAGAGATCCAATGGTCTTTCCCAATCTGCTAGCAAATTCTGGCGTTATCTGTTCATTTGCCAAACCTCTGATATCGTAATCGCGAAAAACGATGTCAGGCACAACGAATTTTTTGTCTTCAACCAGACTAGATTCCTCATACTCTCCCTCGGCATAAGATTCGATTTCGCCAAGGAGTGCGATGTCTTTATCGTCTGTAATTAAGAGCTCAAGATCGTCAAGATCTGATATTTCATCAAGGTCTTCGGTGTTGACAACGTTTGTCGATCTTTCGCCATCCACCACCTCTTTGTTTTTTTCGATAAGACTTTCAAATTTTTCCACTGTGTCTTTCTTTGACTCATTCCCAGTTTCATCATCCTGTTTTGCAGGGAGCTGGATTGTTCTTATATCCTTAGATTGGCTGGTAAAGATGTTAATTTCGGAGTCACCTCGATTGACTCGCATGACATGATAGGAGAGCAGCGACAAAAGCCAAAACACAAGAGACGCCAGAGCCGCCAAACTAAATAAGGTTTCATCAGATTTAAATCGTTCGATTAGTTTAGCTGACGGATCTAGCATTAACTGCCAGTTAGAATCCCGCACGATATATTTTTGAGAGTAGCTTGCATCATCCTCGGAAATAGGATATCCGTCGTCGCCAATCGTAGCTAGCCTGGTGACTGTATTATTTGTCTCGATTTGCTCTAAGTGCAAGGAACCTTGATCTATATTCCCACCGATTAACAGTTGTTTAAACGGGTCTAGGGATTGCCTTAGAAGTGCTAAACCAATTATTTTTTCGTTATGATATAGCGGACTGGTTGAAAAAATTTCCCACTGGTTTTCAGTCTTTATTGCCCGAGTGTAAGGCCGTTTACTCTCAATGCTAACGCGTGCCAGTCTAGTAACAGCCGAACTAAAAGAGTTTTGGTGCCTCACAAGATTCTCATCAACGAAAAAAATGGCGTCAGCCTCCTTCATCAAAGATGTGGCTGAAGTTTCATCATCATCTAAAGCGCTGATATCAAACTCTTTGAGGTGTTCAGACACATTTTGCTGTTCCGCAATGGCCTGCAGTTGATTTATTTGTGATTCAATCCTCTGCGATATTTCCTGACTGACATGGGCTAGATCCTTGCCAAATTCCTGTTGAATAATTTCAGTTCGATTATCAAGGACTATGGCCCCTCGGAGATAAATTAATGCCCAAATCAAAAGTAATCCAGTTGATAATGCTAGAGTTACAATAAATGGATCTGACCTCAGAGATCTCAAATAATGTTTTATTTGCACTGTTTCCTTCCTGTCCTCTAACCGATTCTTTCCTCACATACTGCGGCGGTTTTGTGCTTGCTAATAGCAGCTGCTATGAGTTGGATAATCTCTCGACTAAGTTTCGATTTGCTATTTCGCTTGAGATGCTTTTCAACGTTACTTGTAATCCAATACGCTTCATTATCGTCAGCATTAAACCCGATATCAGGTCGCGACACGTCATTGGCGATAATTGCATCTATTTTTTTTTGTCGAAGCTTAATTTTTGCATTTTCAATAAGGTTTTCAGTTTCAGCGGCGAAGCCGACCACAAATAAATTTGGTTTTAGGTTGCTAATATTTCTTACTATATCAACGTTTCTCTCCAAAGACATGGTTATTAGATTTTTAGTCTTTTTAATTTTTTCTCCGGAAATGGCAATACAGCGATAATCGACTACTGCTGCAGCGGAAATAAAAATATCCCCTTCAGCGCAAGCCTCTTTGGCCGCTTGATACATGTCCTCTGCAGATGTCACATTGACCAGTAAACACTTTTGAGGAGATGAAATGTTGACGGGTCCAGAAATTAAAGTCACTTCAGCACCTGCCTCAACAGCTGCATTAGCAAGTGCATACCCCATTTTTCCAGAGCTATAATTGCTTATATATCTAACCGGGTCCATAGCCTCGCGAGTTGGTCCTGCAGTAATCACAAGTTTTCGACCGCGCAGAATTTCTGAACGGAATCTTGCTGAGACACGCTCTGCAATCTGGGCGGGCTCTTGCATTCTTCCCACACCTATATCGCCACAAGCTTGCGATCCGCTATCGGGTTCTATTATTTCCAGACCAATTTTTGACAAAGCTTCAAGATTAGTAACAGTGGCTGGNTGATGCCACATAGCTTGATTCATGGCGGGCGCAACCATTGTTGGGGCTTGAACAGCCAGATAAATTGCGCCCAGTAATGTGTCAGCTCGACCCTGCACGAGGTCGGAAATGGTGTTGGCGGTAGCCGGAGCAACTAGCAAAAGGTCTGTCCACTTGGCAAGCTCTATATGCCCCATTCCGGCTTCTGCATCAGCGTCAACGAGAGCACTATGAACTGCATTGCCTGAGAGAGCTTGAAAAGTAAGCGGACGAACAAACTCCATTGCCGCAGGAGTCATGACCACACGTACCTCTGCGCCCATCTCAATCAAGCGCCTTACTAGGTCGGCGCTTTTATATGCCGCAATGCCGCCCGTCACACCCACAATTATACGCTTGTTAGATAGGCTACCCATCTGTCGATCCGACGCATTTGAACTCTGAGCAGAATATATTATCACGGTTTTAAGCATAATGTATCGATAAAGAAGTACTTACTATTGCTAGACCCCAGTTGCAGAACAATCACTACCCGTTGAGACTAAAACATCTTTCAGATAAACAAGACCTTCCAAATTTTACGTTTCTTTATCAAATGGATTATTACGTTTGCTTAACTTCGCAATTTTTGTTATCGTTTGACTGGCATAAAGAGTTTAAATTTCCCTTGAAGAGCCGATTTTTTACGCCGCTGGACCTACTGGTTTGCGGCACACGGAGTTAGAAGCATGTCAAGAGTTTGTCAGGTCACTGGAAAGCGTCCAATGTATGGCAATAATGTCTCACACGCCAAAAACAGAACTCGCCGTCGATTCGAGCCCAACTTGCACACTCACCGCTTTTGGGTCGAGACAGAGAAGCGTTTTGTGAAGATAAGATTATCTAACAAGGGCTTGAGAATAGTTGACAAACAGGGAATTGATCAAGTTTTAGCAGACATGCGCGCTCGCGGTCAAAAACTTTAGAATTCATTTACCCAGGAAGGTCCTCACATTGGCTAAATCTGCTAGAGAAAAAATAAGATTAGTATCCAGCGCAGGCACGGGTCATTTCTACACAACTGACAAAAATAAGAGAAATATGCCCGAAAAGATGGAGATCAAAAAGTATGATCCCAAAGTTCGCAAGCACGTGATATACACTGAAGCTAAGATTAAATAGTAGCCTTGAAATTGCGAGGAAGATTAAGATGTCAGGCTCGCATTATTAGGAAGTTAATTATTTTGATCAACATTAAAAAACCCTGCCAATACGATTGTCAGGGTTTTTAGCTTTTTAAGCTTTACTATTAACTCTAGGCGCAACAATATTAATCGGCTACAACTTCCTCCGCCTGTGCACCCTTTTGGCCCTGAGTTACAACCATGGTCACTGATTGGCCTTCCTTTAATGACTTGAATCCATCAGCTTGAATCGCGCTGTGGTGAACAAACACATCACCGCCACCCTCCTGTTCGATAAAACCAAAGCCTTTACTGTCATTAAACCACTTTACAGTGCCAGAAACTCTTTCCCCTGACATAACTACCTCACTTTAAAATTTCATTATCCTTTGCTGCAATTTATTACATAAACGCTCAAACAAAGCCGTTTGCAGCTTTCACCCGCGTACTAATCAATTGAGTGCCAGCCAACTTCATCAGTCTATGTGTTTTTTTTCTCAGATGCTATTTTTTTGAGCTTTTTTTTGAAAAAAAACTATTTCTTGGCCGTTTTTATCTATTTTTTCTCTAAAAATGAATTATTTTACAAATTAGAACCAAAAATTGTTTTCCAAAGTCTCTCGTCGCCCTTGCCTACGATCCAACAATCATATGTCAAATAAACGGATTTCGCTGTGATCGGCTACCAAACATAATTTATCCCAATGGAGTATTTACTATCTAACTTATCCGAACCGAGGACAGGCTTATTATCGAAAATCCATTCAAATTTTATTTCGGTAAATAGATCTCTTATCAGTGGAATTTTAATACCAATATCAATTTCGGCTTGATTATCGTTGATATCCTGCATTGATATCCACAGGTCATGTTGATGATAGAACGTTATTTCATTCCAAAACATTTTGGAATAATCGAGAGACCAATTAAGGGTCATTTGTTCATTTTTAATGTCATTTGTCTGATTTTCTGCGACCCACAAGACACCTAATTCAGTTGACAGAGCGCCACTACCATCGTCCCAAAATTGACGCCCCAATGCTGATCCCACTGAAAAAACTTGGTCCAAGGAACGATTTTCATCTGCGCTCACAGATACCTCATTACGCCAAAACCAATGCTCTTCTATAAACCAATCCGCCATATAAATTACGTTAAAGCTGTTTTCTGCCTGACGGCCATCTAAGCTATGACTCTCGTACTCAAAAGTACCGATCTGGCGAAGTTGATCTTTTGTTCTTTCGAGCGTAACGTCAAAATCCCAGTTCTTTCTTTCTTGATTGCCGCTCGAGGCTGATCCTGATATGGAGACATTACCCTCGTAAGACGCTAAGCTTTTTTCGAAACTGTCGGTATCTACTGCTGAGGCCAATTTTTGAAAAGACCGTCCGTCCAAAGTTTTAACAACGTCATCAATCGGGATTGATAGGAGACCAAACGTATCGGAACGCCAGACTATCTTACTTTCAGTCACGTCTATCAGCTTTCCATTCAACAAATCGCCATTTTTCAATCGGATTTGATTTGCATGGTTTGATTCTCGCATCAAGAGGAGCGGTAGCAACAAAAGAAAGCGATATCTCAAAAACAATTAATTTTCCCCACTTATCACACGAGAAATTATACTTTATAAATCAGCCTGCTCAAGTTGGC
>NZJL01000027.1 GCA_002692165.1 Porticoccaceae bacterium | reverse complement strand
CCGTCTGGCATTAATCCTTGGCCTTGAGTAGCCCGCACTGCCTGACAAAGATTGGTCTTGGGATTAAGGCAGAAGTTACACTCGCGGCATTCAGGCGTATACAGAGGTATAACATGGTCGCCCGGTTTGAGGCTACTTACCCCCGCGCCAGTTTCAACCACCACCCCAGCGCCTTCATGGCCAAGAATGGCTGGGAAGGCTCCTTCGGGGTCATCACCTGATAGAGTAAAAGCATCCGTATGACATACGCCGGTGGCCTTAATTTCAACCATGACCTCTTTCTCTCGGGGTCCCTCAAGATCAACATCAATCACTTCAAGCGGTTTCCCGGCTTCAAATGCAACGGCAGCACGCGTTTTCATGGTAACCCCCTCGGGAGCAAGTTTTTTAGTTTAGATTTTGGAAATGATAAGGTATTCATGGTGAGGTTTAAACTCATTATTTCAGTTATGGCTGCATTCGGAATATATGCCTTACTGATTTAGTTAAAATAATTTTTTTTTTGATAGCCCTCAACGAATGGCTTGACTCTGATCATATGTCTGCTGAAGATATTTTTAGATTGAAATTGATGTTCTTGCCTACTCATACTTCTAGAGACCTCCGGCTAAAGGATATAGAATGCCCAGTATTATTTTATACCATCAGAGAAGGAATTCCGCATGTCATTGCCACCTGTTCTAACCGAAAAACTCAGACTGCCTGTAGTAGGCGCTCCGCTATTTATTGTGTCAAACCCTGACCTGGTGATTTCCCAATGCAAGTCTGGCATTGTTGGTTCTTTCCCGGCTCTTAACGCGCGACCAGAGGCGGAGCTTGATCGTTGGCTTGATCGAATTACAACTGAACTTGCCAAGCATGATGCTGATAATCCAGGCAAGCCATCAGCACCTTTCGCAGTAAATCAGATTGTTCATAAATCTAACAACCGTTTGGAGCACGATGTCGAAATGTGTGTTAAGTGGCGGGTTCCCATCGTTATAACATCTCTAGGAGCGAGGGAAGACGTTAACGAGGCAATTCATTCTTATGGCGGCATCGTGCTTCANGATGTCATAAATAANAAGTTTGCTAAGAAGGCGATTCAAAAGGGCGCCGACGGGATAATCGCGGTTGCGGCTGGAGCAGGTGGTCATGCTGGCGCCTTGTCACCTTTNGCTCTGGTGCAGGANATCAGAGAATGGTTTGATGGTCCGTTACTGTTGTCTGGGTCTATTGCAAATGGTAATGCAATCCTCGCGAGTGTGGCAGCCGGGGCCGACTTGGCNTACATTGGGACCCCCTTTATTGCAACATCAGAGGCCAATGCTGTCGAAGCATATAAANAGGCTATTGTAGATGGAAGTTCCGATGATATTATTCTCAGCAATTTGTTTACAGGTGTTAATGGAAATTATTTAAAACCATCCATCGTTTCAGCAGGGTTGGATCCAAATGATCTGCCAGAGAGCGATCCAACTCAAATGAATTTCAGCTCGAGCGGCGACTCTTTGTCGAAAGCATGGAAGGATATCTGGGGTTCTGGGCAGGGCATCAGTGCGATTAAATCAGTCGTCTCAACAAAAAATTTAGTCGATAGATTGGGGGATGAGTATCGGTCAGCGAAGCTACGTGTGAATCTGACTGGTTAATTTTCGTCGTTTAAAATATTGTTGAATTAGATCCAAAAACCCACGGATAATTGCCNTTCGTTTGAACACGTAATCAGGTTATTTATTTAATTTTAAATCCTAACCAGCAATGGCGTCTTCAGGCGTAATATAGTCATATCCAAGAGTTTCGGACACTGCTTTATAGGTCACTGAACCCCTATGAATGTTCAAGCCGGCGAGGAGATGAGGGTCTCTCTTAAGCGCTCTGATACCAGATTTTGCCAACTTATTGATGTAAGGCAGAGTTGCGTTTGTCAAAGCAAAGGTTGANGTGCGTGCAACGGCTCCAGGCATATTAGCGACGCAGTAATGNACAATATCATCTATCCTGAATGTCGGATTGCTATGGGTCGTGGGTCGGCTGGTTTCAAAACAACCACCTTGGTCAATTGCCACATCAACCAATACGGAATTAGCTTTCATTTTTTTGATTAGACTTCGCCCTACCAACTTGGATGTTGGTGCACCGGGCACCAAGATGGCGCCGATTACAAGGTCCGACTCAACTACCTGTTGCTCAATAGTTTGAGCAGTGCTAAAAAGTGTGTTGAATCGATCCCCATACAGATCGTCGATGTGCCTAAGTCGGAGTAGTGATCGATCAAGAATAGTGACATTCGCTCCCAGACCCGCTGCTACCCTAGCAGCGTTCAATCCAACCACTCCTCCGCCGATAATTGTTACCTTGGCTGGCTCTACTCCGGGAACACCGCCGAGTAGAATCCCAGATCCACCTTGGGCTTTTTGAAGGCAAAAAGCGCCTTGCTGCACGGAAAGACGCCCAGCGACCTCTGACATGGGGGCGAGTAGCGGTAATCCGCCGTGTTCATCGGTAATAGTCTCATAGGCAATTGCACTAACGCCTGATTCCTTCAGCGATTCTGTTTGAACTGGGTCCGCTGCTAAGTGCAGATATGTAAATAGCAATTGTTCGGGTCGTAGTAATTTGCATTCACTAGGTTGCGGCTCTTTTACCTTTACTATCATTTGGGCGCGCGAGAAGATTTCCTCCACCGACTCAACTATCTCGGCGCCAGCTGTTTGGTATTTTTCATCGCTCAGGCCAATGGCAGCTCCTCCAGATTTTTCAAATATTACTTTGTGCCCAGCCGATACCAACTCAGTGACGCCTGCAGGCGTAAGCCCGATGCGATGCTCATTATTTTTAATTTCTTTTGGAATGCCAATAAGCATAATAAATGCCTCTAGAGCTTGTGATCTCCCGATCTCATCGATAAGTAATGGGATTAATCTTGAGTGACGTCTATGATAACGCGAGTCATGCAGAACATTTTATTTATTAATCTGTATAAATTTATAAAAACAGTAGATTATTTTGTTATTGTGTTAACTANTATTAGTTTTTACTGAATATATACTCCATGACCAGAAAATATAAGTTGAGCATTATGGATAAAAAGATTTTGCGAGAGCTTCAGCAAAAGGGACGNATCACCTTTGCTGAATTGGCAAATCGAGTCGGTCTTTCCACCAGTCCGTGTCTCGAAAGGGTAAAAAGAATGGAGCGTGAAGGTGTGATATCGGGCTATACAGCGTTGCTTAATCCGAAGTATTTTAAGGCAGGCTTAGTGGTTTTTGTGCAAATCCGGCTCGCTCGCACAGCCCAAGATATTTTTGAGGATTTTAAATCTGCCGCCGCCAGATTAGATGAAGTGCAGGAATGTTATCTCGTATCTGGAAACTTCGATTATTTAATTAAAGCTCGTGTCGAAGATATGGATGCCTATCGTAAGTTCCTCGGTGAAACGCTTTTGACTTTACCGGGAGTTCTAGAATCGACAAGCTATGTTGTCATGGAGCAAGTAAAAGAGACTATGAATGTACCCATTTATCTTGGCGCAGGATAAAGGCCGAATCATTATTCGGTTATAAAGCACTCAATTTTTTACCCGCGATGCATATCTCTCCAAAAGAAAATGGGTGGGCTCGTATCAACCTTAAAGGTCATCTTGGAAATAAGTTTTGCCTTCAGAACTTCCCTATGGAAAACTACCTGACCTGTATTTACTAAATTAGGGTTCTGGACAAAGGAAAACATGACTAAACCAAAGCTTCTTAACGATGATCAAATAAGAGGATTTATCGTCGATGGTTTCATTTTATTAAAAGTTGATGTGGAGCCCGAAGTCAATGAGGATATTCATCGATTACTGAAAATCTCCTCCGAAAATGAATCACCCCACGGTAACAATGTCCTATCCAGGGTTCCCAAAATGCATGAGGTTCTCAGATGCTCAATCGTTGAAGGAGCCTTGTTGTCTTTATTAGGCGCAGATTACCTGCTTCACCCGCACAGGGCTTTGCATAAAAGTACCCCCATAGGTGAAAAACTTGAAAATTACACGTTGTCTACAGATGGACATCAGATGGGTAAAGGCTCCACAGCGACTTCGATTTGGCATCAGGATGCGCAGAGCCCGCTTGCGAGGGCAAGACACCATCTGCCGAGATACTTGATAGGATTTTACTATCCCCATGCAGTTACAAAAGAAATGGGGCCTACTAGGATTCAGCTTGGCAGTTACATGCATTCAAAACCATCTGAGTTAAGTAATCTTTATCAACCAGATTACGTGGAGGCGGGCACTTTTTTATTGCTGCACTTTGACACGGTGCACGCGGGTTTTCCGAATCAAGCAGATACAGACCGTTACATGGTGAAGTTCGTTTTTGCTCGTACTTGCTCTCCAGATGGTCCCTCCTGGGACCACCGGGATACTGCTTGGCATGTGCCTCCATCGGTATTGAACACTGAAGATCTCGCGCCGGCATGGATCTATATATGGGACTGGTTGCGAGGCGAGCACAACGGCGAGCGCAGCACCAAAAAACCAAACTCGGTTATCGCGTCTGTCCAAGGCACAGCAGAGGCAATTCGGATAAAAAATATCTATGCTCTGAGTTCTAACAACGAGATATCAGCACTCGTAGGAGATTTGTTGGACAAAAAAGGCTTGGACAAGCATGAAAGATTGTTGCTCAAGGATCTAGATGGGAATGCGATCCCAAAAGACGATATTAGCGGTCGAGAGGTNCGCTGGAATGAAAGAGCGGTTGTCATGGAAGATTCAGCATATCGCTTAGCGACGATGGGAGATGCTGCGATAGAGCCGCTGATCGGGGTCATTGAGACTGATGATCCTTGGCTTCAGATCAACGCTTCATTCGCGCTTGGAGAGATTGGTGTTTCAAATGACAGAGTGCAGTTCCATCTGCTGAAGCTGCTTCGCAGCAAACATCATGAGGTGGTTCGCCAGGCCCTAGACACCCTTGCTATTTTCGCAATCCATTTAAATGAGAAATGTTTATCCGAGATTACCAAATTGGTGTGTGAGTCCAATCGCGACTGGTGCGAGCCAATTGTTTTCCGGGGTTGGACCGGACAAGATCAAGTTCGAATGAATATTTCATTGATTTTGCTCAGTGCGGCGAAAGTTCCATCACTCGCGTTAGAGGTGGAGAAAATAGGGGCGTTGCTATTGAGTGATTCAAATGGATATGCGTCCGCAATTTCGGCCGAGGCGATGATCAGAGCAAATACTCGAAGTTCACTATCAACTGCTGTTCAATTTCTTTCTGACCGGCGATGGGATGATACGCTGATAGGACAAACAAAAGGTTATTGAATCGTAAGTCAGTTTAATCTCGATTAGGTTTTTTCATTAGCAGATTCCCCTCAATCGGACGAAATTCTGAGGCGGCATCTTTCAGCGATTTTGCGGATAGACTTGCTGCACCATAAACAATGGTCTTGATTTTTTGATCTCTAGTGACTCGTCGCAGAAGCAGATCAAAATCTCCATCACCAGACAGAAGAACGAGAGTATCTATCTGCCTTTCTGAGTCACAAATGGTGTCAATTACGTCGATAGCAATACCGACATCCCAATCGCCTTTCGATGATCCATCAGCTCGATGGATATATGGCTTTAACCGCACGGTAAAACCCAGCTGTCGAAGGATTTCCTGAAAGCTCTTTTGTTGCTCATCGCCGCGATCAATTGCGTATGCTTGGGCAACAACGATTTGACCTTCCTCGGAAAGCTGGCGCCATAATTCGCTGTAGTTGAAGTGACAGTGATGAGACTGTTTCACGGTATAGTAAATATTCTGAACATCAGCAAAGACCGCAATTTTATTCATGCCATCACCTCTTGAATGCATAACTGTAACAGTTTCGGTGCCTGAACTCTTGCAAGCCAACCATATTTAAAGCGCCTTTGACCTTTTGATACGCAGCGCTTAAGCTTGTATCAAGCTTTTAATCATTATGGGTTATTAACATGGGACTGACAGTGCTCCTTAACATTGAGTCTTTAATATTTATGGGCCTCTCTGCATTAATGATTTTTTTTGCTCAGAACTTCGGTAGCAGAAGCCTTGTTTTGTTGGATGATTTAGTAATCCCGATTGGAATTATTGGAACGCTCATCTGGATGGTTATGATGCTTGGGAGCGAATCAAATCCTCAAGCTTTGCCAAGTGGCATGTTTGCAGCGTTAACACCAACGCTATATGCATTGGCTATCAAGAGTTTGGTCTATGATAGACCTGATTTTGTGGAACTGGATAGTGGGTTGCTTCCGAGGTTTGCAGGCCTCATCGGTTTGTTGCTAATCATCGGTTATTCAATGGAGATTACCGCAGGTCTTTTCGCTTTTGCAGATCTGACCGCATTTCTATTTTTAGTTTCTGCCATTGTGCTCATAGCCATCATTAATTTGATCAAAGAACAACCGATTCTGGCAGGCCTTCAAAAACGACTCATGGGTATCGGATTGCTTGGGTTTTTGCTGGGGATCGCACTCATGTTGCCCGATTTTCATGATCCAAAAACCCTTGGTCCAGCTGTCGCACTCAGTTATTTGAGTTTAATGTATGCTCTTTTATTGTTGTTGATTTCGCGTATTTTGATTCCTGACGAGTCATGGCAAGACGGAGTTAGCTCGTCCATCAATTGGTTGACCCTTGGCCTTCCATTTTTAATTGGATTGACTGTTTCGATTTCCCTGCTTCTGGCCTCACATCTATATGTGTGAGCTAATATTACAAACCAACTCGCGCCTTATCTTTAAGAAATAACCATGATTGCTGAACCAAATTACGCCAAGTTCAAGCAAAATTTTGAATGGGATCGTCGGAAGATGTTCAATTTCGCCGGCGATGTGATTGATCGATGGGCTTTCGAAGACTCGAACAAAAGGGCGATGCTTTGNGTTGATGATTACGGACAAGTGATNGAAAGAACGTTCAAAGANATATCTGTTGCTTCAAAAAAACTNTGCAACGTTCTGCGAGGATTGAACATCAAGTCCGGTGATACGATTTTGCTGGTATTGGGCAGGAACATTGAATGGTGGGTGACATTCACGGCATCTTTGCGAATGGGTGCGGTGATCTCTCCAGGTACAATCCAATTGTCTGCGAAGGATCTCGAATATCGAATTAACGCCTCCGGTACAACATGTTTAGTTACGGACCAACAAACCACCGCTAAATTTGACGAAATTTTTGAGAATTGCCCAACCATTAGAGCTAAGCTGGTAGTCGGAGGGCCCGTTGAGGGCTGGACTGACTTCTCCGCTTCGGTAGACGAGGCAAGCGCTGAATTTGATACCGCCGAAACAAGAAGTGATGAGACAGCGCTCTGCTATTTTACCTCAGGTACAACGGGTCTCCCAAAAATGTGTTTGCATAGTCATGGCTACGGTCTGGCTCATCTCACCACTGGCCGTTATTGGTTGGATCTCAAACCTAATGATATCCACTGGAATATCAGTGATACTGGGTGGGCTAAGGCTGCGTGGAGCAGCTATTTTGGCGCATGGAATTGTGGGGCAACACTCTTTGTTCATCATTCAAGTGGTTTCAGTGCTGAACATACCCTGCATCTGCTTGAGGCATATCCAATTACCACTTTGTGTGGAGCCCCAACGATCTATCGAATGCTTGTTCTGGAAGATCTGAATAAATACCGTTTTGCCTCACTGAGGCACTGCGTTGGTGCAGGTGAGCCCTTAAATCCCGAGGTTATAGAAGTCTGGAAAAGAGCCACTGGGCTAGTGATTAGAGACGGCTTTGGACAGACTGAGACGGTGATCCTTTGCGGTAACTTTAGAGGCATTGAGCCTCGTTATGGTTCTATGGGGATGCCAGCGCCAGGTATTGATTTGCAAATTATCGACCAACACGGTGAAGTTTTGAATAATGGAGAGGAAGGAGATATAGCTGTTAGGGTGTCGCCTCAGAGGCCACTCGGATTATTTCAAGAATATAAGGGCGATCCGGATAGGACGGCTGCTGCCTTTCGCGGAGATTGGTATTTGACCGGTGATCGGGGCTATGCAGNCGCCGAAGGATACTTTTGGTTCGTCAGTAGGGCTGATGACGTTATTTTATCGTCTGGATATCGCATAGGCCCATTTGAAGTAGAAAATGCATTGATCGAACATCCAGATGTTGCAGAGTCAGCGGTTGTTTCGAGCCCAGATGAGACGCGCGGTGAAGTGGTGAAGGCCTTTGTTGTGCTGGTTCCCGGGCGAGAGGGTTCAGACGATTTAATAGAAGAGTTGCAATCGCATGTGAAGAAAATGACGGCCCCATACAAGTATCCGCGACGAATTGAATTTGTTAATACTTTACCAAAAACCGTCAGTGGCAAGATCCGCAGGATAGACCTGCGCAACAAAGAGAGGGGAGGTCCTTAACGACCCATTTACGTTGATGTTTTTGGGTCTTATTCAGGACAGTGAATTTCCAGCCCAGCAGGACCAATCGGGAGGGCGCGCCGGAATCTCACAAGAGGTGTTTTTGTCGAATGACATGTTCGTATCAGACAGCGCGGTATATCCTAATAACGCTTATCGGCAAAATACGGTTTAATCGCGTTTCGAACATGATAAAAACGCAACCAGTACTTTTTGCATCGGACCGTTACAAAGAATCAATCATCCTTAGCTAAAAGTTAATGTGGATGGCCTACTATAAAAGCATTAATCGATTTCTGTTGCCTTTCCTAAACGTTCTATCCTGTGGTTATGTCCTGCTTTGATAGGGCCGATAATCTAAGTTACTTCATAGGTTGACCAGCGAATTGTCACACAATCAACCTGTTGGTGCTGATCCAGACCAAAATGAACTATTGGTTTCTTGAAGGATTGGGTAGCTAATATCTGCCTCAGTTTCAAGCGTTTGATGACGCTTGCTCTCAGACCCTCAGTCATTTGAGTAACTGAGAGGGACCGAAAAGATTATTGTAGGTTTCTTTGGTTGGATTACCCACTTTCATTGAATCTGACATCAAGTTAAGACCCCGCTGCACCGCTGGTCTCTTTCCAATCGCTTTGCACCATCGTGCGACATTGGGGTATTCTGATATATCGATTCGATGCATTTCGCGCTGTTTGGGTAGAATCCATGGGTAGGTGGCAATATCTGCTATTGAGTAGTCCTGCCCCGCGAGATACTCGACTGCTGACAATCGTTGATCCATGACTCCATATAGCTTATTGCTTATATCCTGATAACGCTTCTTGGCCACAGGCACATCCTCTGGGCAGTATCCCTGAAAGTAGCCGTTCTGGCCGAACATGGGACCTACATTTGCCATTTGGAACATTAGCCATTGAACAGTTTCATTGCGACCAGCGATATCACTCGGAATTAGTTTACCGGTTTTTTCAGCAAGGTATAGTAGGATGGCTCCAGACTCAAACACCGTGTAAGGTGCTTCCTGAGGCCCATCTAAATCAATAATCGTTGGAATCCTATGATTGGGACTTATTGCGATGAAATCAGGGTGGAATTGGTCTCCGGCTAAAATATTTATGGGATAAAGCTCTGACTCCAATTCAACTTCCTCCAGCATAATCGCGGTCTTATGGCCATTTGGCGTGGGCCAATAGTAATGCTTGATCATCGCTGCGCCTCTAATACCAACTGAACCTGTTGTTGACAAAAAGCCGCTGAATCCTCGCCGTCAAACTCAACATTATAATGACTCGTCACCGACGGTCTCTGGATGGTATCGTCCCACCAAGCTTTGAGATTAGGCCTATTTTCAAAGCAGTCGAATTCCGGATACAGAGGGTCTTTGGCATCATAAAAATTGACTTTAAAATCCGTATAGCTGACTGCATGAAGCATAGCCGCTTGCCCTATATCAAAATCATCGAAGCCTTTTTTACAAGCAATTTCAAGAAAATCAAAACCTCGAATCAGTTTGGGCCAGATCCATTTAAAAAAATCTATTCTTTGTTCCTCCACCGGATTCCAGCCCTCCATTGCAAGGGCAACTGTGTTTTCGAACATGGTGTCGGCCAGTGCTAGCCGCGTTATGGCATCCCAACGTTTTTTCCCGCTGATTGGATAGAGTTGTTTGCCCGACTTGCTCATACTGTCAAGGCACTCAACTACTGCCTGACTACCGTACACTATCTGGCCATCGTCCAAAGCAAGCGTTGGAACTTTGTCGAGGGGGTTGATGGCTGCGATAGAATAAGCGTCGCCCTGATCCTCGCCTTCCCGATTCTTAAAAGGGAATGTTGGGACAAATCTTATGTCTTGCCACAGACCCGCTTCATGTGCAGTGACTAGAATTTTATGAATAAAGTTGTGAAATGGAGAGTAAAAAAGTTTCATTACGAAAATGCCTCTATAAGATTTCCTCCGATTAACGCCACTGCTTCTATTTCTATTTCCAGTTCGGGTAAAGCGAGTGATGTTACCTCTATTGTGGTATCTGCGGGATATGGTGGCTTGAAAAAACGTTTTCGCAATGCAACGACTTTTTCAAAATTAGTCATGTCAGTCAGATAGATCGTGACCTTTATTACTCGTTCTAGATTTGATCCCCCCAATGTTAGAATCTCATTTAAATTTTGAAAGGCCAGCTCGGCTTGAGCGTCAAAATCGCCGACGCCAAGAATATTTCCTTGTTTGTCGATAGAAGCTTGGCCTGATGTGAAAAGAAGGTTGCCGACCTTATAGCCTTGAGCAATGTGAAAAGGTTCAAAGGGATCAGGTGTGGTTTTTATTTGTTGAGCGTCCAAGGTATTCTTCCCTTTGTTAGGTATTATCATTGTGCGTGTATTTCACGACCAAACCTCAATTCAGAGAGGGTTACACTATTGTAGTCGCAATGAAATAGTTTTTCTCTCATACAATCAAAATAGACATAATTTCTAAAAGGATTTTTAGCTCTAGTGTCACGAAAATCTTTAAGAGCGTTTTGGGAGTTGCATCAAAAAGGACAACCTTGGTCGGAAAATACCTCTGTGTTTAAGCGGAAGCGCTCAGAGACAGAGAGATATAATTGCGACAAGGTGTTCTTAATGCTGATATTCTTGGACCTTAGCCAAATTCAGGGGACTTTAAAAGGCGTATGCTGAGCATATGAGATTCCCAATATTTGGACAAAGGGAAAGAGACAAAAAAAGGAGGAAACTCTATAAGAGGTGGATTGGATCCCCCGATGGAACAAAAAAAAGAAAGATTAATCACGTAAGATTGCTATTGCACCTGGAGGAGACGGAAAAACTTGAGGAACTCGCCGCAAAAGATAGCGACTATGGGGCTATTATCTCTGCGTTAGTCCGCAAAGAGAGAGAAGAATAAAAAGGCGGCCTTTCAGCGCCCAATGAAAAAATAATCGCAAGACACTGAATCATCACTTTTAATTGCTCACCGAGGCGCATTTCTCTAAAGAATCTATTGTTTATCTGCAGATTTAACTTGGGAATCAGAAGATTGAGGCACCTGAAGCATTTCGCCTTCGTATGTTACGGTCACGTCGTCGCCAATCAATGGTGGATCGAGCAGAAAATCCATGCCAAATGACGATCGTTCAAATGTCCCTGAGACACTAAAGCCAATAGCGCCGCGTTCAGTAAATGGATGTTTCGCAATTGAACCGATAATTTTTCCTGACAGGACAACAGGTCTTGTTTGCCCCAGCAGTGTTAAGTTGCCCGTTATTCTGAGGTCTCCATTGGGGCTGTAACTCACTTTCGAGGATTTGAAAATGATTCGCGGATAAATTGTTGCGTTGAAGAATTTTTCACTAAAAGCTAGGTCCTCCTCCCAAGAATCAAAACTAGACTTCGGATGAGTGAATTTATAATCACCACGATAATCAGTTTTGATTAGTTGAGAATTAATATCAACTATGACCTTAGATGCTGCAATTTCATCTGCTTTCAATGACATTTCAACGGAATAATCGGAAAATCTCNCGATGTAATTTGACAACCCAAGATGCGACAAGCTGAATTGCAAAGTAGAGTGAGTTGGATCATTCACGTATTTCCCTGACGGGGCTGCGATATCTAGTTGCTCTTTTAAGGCTTTAGGATCATTTCGACTGTTGACGTCACAACCAGCGGCTAGCATTATAAGAAAAGCCATGGTTAATCTTTTGAATAATGTAAAAACTGTAATTTGCATGTGCTAACCTCAGCTTTGAGAGTGAAGGGCATTTTTAATAACCGGTCAGCATCACTTTATTACAAAATTACCAAGGCTTGTAAAGATCTTTGGACAGCAAGAGTATCCANTACTCATGGTCTCGTCTATCGGACATGCCAATCAACATTCTTTGCATTAAATTAGTGGGATTCGGGGCCAAATCCTTGCCCCCTGCTCTGCGTTTCCTAATCAACAAGCTCGGTGCGGATTTTCATCAGAGCAAATTCGTTAGTTGCTCTCTTTTCATGGTCGAGTTTTGTATGAAGTTTGAAAGCGAAGGAGTCGGTAATGGGAACTCTGCACATGCACTGAAACAGAGAGCAACTTATTTCTAGGCGGTAATGTCGCATCTCGGGACTGACATGTAACCATTGAGACAGCTTTTGTTTAATTGAAAGCCGGGGCGGATGCTGACACCTTCGATCCATGCTTTCCGGATCAGCGCATGTAAATAGCGTTCAAGGACCATGACGGCCTAAGAGCGAGCCTTTGCAGCCTCTTTAATCAGCCAATCCTTAAACTTTTGCGCATGGGGTTGAATAGGCTTGTTTGACGGGGTTACTAAGAAGAAAGACTCTGCAGCTGCAATAGACTCATTAAAAGGTGCTATCAACCGATCACTTTTGAGCAGTTCAGCAGCTAAAGATGACCGGCTTAGAGCGATACCATGTCCGTGGGCAGCCATTTCCATTGCGGTCATCAGTGAGTCGAAGTGTATGCCCTGAGACGCATCAATGGCGTGATGCCCGAGTTGCTTCAACCAGTGTCCCCAGCCTTCCTCGTAACCAATCACATGCAGCAGAGTATAGCCGTTTAAATCTTCGGGTTCACCCGGAACACTTTGCTGGTAGAGTAGTTGTGGACTGCAAACTGGCACCAATTGGTCCCAAGTGAGTCGATCACTGCTGAAATCGGTCCAATTGCCCTTGCCGTAGCGAATCTCTAAGTCGGCTTCTCGATCAGCACCAGTAAACCAGATATTACTTGTGAAGCGTAGGTCGATATCTGAGTATTTGTGGCGGAAGTCGGCCAGTCGCGGCGCCAACCAAGTGTTAAAAAATACCAGATTAACGCGCACGCTCAAGGTGCTGCCGCGCTCTTTACCAAAAACTTCATCGGTGACCACGGCGAGGTTCTCGATTGCCTCGCGTACGCCGGGGATATAGGCCCGACCCGCATCGGTGAGAGCTAAACTGCGCGGAAGACGTCTAAATAAAGCGCAACCTAATTGCGACTCGAGTCCTTTGATTTGCTGACTCAGTGCAGCTTGAGTCATGTGTAATTCGGTGGCCGCTTGGGTAAAATTCAGATGTCGGGCAGCAGCTTCAAACGAGCGTAACCAGTTGAGCGGCGGCAATCTCTTTTTCATATTGCAATCCTCTTGCGTTAGCCCGTGTAATTCTCTGATTGGTCGAGTGATGAACCGAGTTTGGACGCTGCATCGTGCAATAAAATGGCCTGGCCGATCAAGTCATCGAGGCTTTTTCGCACCAGCGGCGCATGAATAAAAAGGCAGCCGCAGAGGCGTCGCTGGTGATCTCTTATTGGCACAGCGCAGCCAACCATACCATCCACAAATTCTTCGTTATCGGTCGCCATTTTGCGCTGTCTGATCGCGATCAGTTCGATTTCCAATTGTGTTGGATCAACTATGGTGTTGCGGGCATACCGTTGTAAAGGCAGGTTCTGTACGATCTTGTCTCGGCGCTGTTTAGGTAGTGAACTTAGATAGAGTTTGCCGCTGGCAGTGCACCAGGCTGGGGTGTTGCTGCCAATACTCAAGTTGAGTTGAAGTGGCCAGTTCGATTGAACGCGGTCGTAGTATACCATGTGGCTGCCCTTTGGAATGGCGATNCCACAGGTTTCACCGACTTTCTCCGTCAGTTGCTCCAGAATCGCGCGGCGAACCGCCCCAAACCGTTGGTTATGCAGAACACCCCAGGCAACGCCTAGCATGCGCTCGCCGGGAACGATCATGCCACGCAGGTTTGTTTGCAAAAATCGATCCCTCTGCAGTTGGTTTAGAAGCCTATGAATGCTCGGTTTGGGGATTTCAAGAAGACAAGCCAAATCGGTCGGCGAAAGCGGCCTATCGGCCTTTGAGACCGCTTCAATTATGCACATCGTGCGGGCCACGGCTGAACCGGTCTCTCTCGATTGGGTGCCCATTGTCTTAAGTCGGCATGGAAAACAACACACCCTCGCGGATGCCTGCAGAAGGCCAGCGCTGAGTAATGGTCTTGCGCTTGGTATAGAAACGCACAGCATCTGGGCCATAAGCATGTAAATCACCAAACAACGAGCGCTTCCAGCCGCCGAAGCTGTGGTATGCAACAGGCACGGGCAATGGTATATTTATGCCCACCATCCCGACTTTGATGTGATCGGAGAAGTACCGAGCAGCCTCGCCATCTCGGGTAAAAATACATGTTCCATTGCCGTATTCATGCGCATCGATCAGATCCATTGCCGCTTGCATACTATCGACCCTTATTACTTGTAGCACTGGCCCAAATATTTCAGCGTGATAACTCTCCATGTCAGGGGTGACTCGGTCTATCAGGGTGCCGCCGATATAGAAACCATGCTCATGTCCAGCTACATCAGGGGCGCGGCCGTCGACCACAATCTCTGCAGACTGTTGTTCTGCGTGATTAATATAGTCAATGATTTTTTGTTGATGCTCACGCGTTATTACAGGGCCAAAATCATTGTCGGGGTCGCTGTAGGGTCCGACTTTGAGTCCAGCCATGGCGATCCTCATTTTGCTG
>NZJL01000026.1 GCA_002692165.1 Porticoccaceae bacterium | reverse complement strand
TTTCAATCAAATTTTGCTTTAGATCTTCTCGTAGAAATTACTCTACAATTTTCGATACAACACCAGCACCTACTGTTCGTCCACCTTCGCGTATTGCAAATCTTAATCCATCTTCCATCGCGATTGGTGCAATCAACGTGACAGACATCTGTATATTATCACCAGGCATCACCATTTCCACACCATCGGGCAATTCAACTGCACCAGTGACGTCTGTGGTCCGAAAATAAAATTGTGGACGATACCCTTTAAAAAAGGGCGTATGACGACCACCCTCATCCTTTGACAAAACATATACTTCAGCTTCAAATGAAGTGTGGGGTGTTATCGAACTGGGCTTCGCGAGAACTTGGCCACGTTCTACTTCATCGCGCTTTGTCCCGCGTAATAACACTCCAACATTCTCCCCCGCTCGACCTTCATCTAAGAGCTTGCGAAACATCTCCACACCTGTGCACGTGGTCTTGCTGGTCTCATTGATCCCGACTACTTCAATCTCTTCTCCAACCTTAACAACCCCGCGCTCAACACGACCCGTAACCACAGTGCCTCGACCTGCAATAGAGAAAACATCCTCTATTGGCATCAAAAAGGGCTGGTCAATCGCCCGTTCTGGTTCTGGTATATAACTGTCAAGCGTTTCAACCAGCTTAGTTATCGAAGATGTGCCTAATCCATCGTCGTCCTTGCCTTCTAACGCCATCAACGCAGAGCCGATAATAATAGGCGTGTCGTCACCCGGGAAATCGTAGAGATCAAGTAGTTCGCGGAGTTCCATCTCAACTAACTCAACCATCTCATCATATTCTTCAGAGCCTACACCGCCGCAATCATCAGCCAACAAATCAGCCTTGTTCAGAAACACTATCACATAGGGGACACCAACTTGTCTCGCCAAGAGTATGTGCTCGCGAGTTTGAGGCATAGGGCCGTCGGTAGCACCGCACACCAAAATTGCACCATCCATCTGCGCCGCACCGGTAATCATATTTTTCACATAATCAGCATGCCCAGGACAATCCACGTGGGCATAGTGACGATCCGGAGAGTCATACTCAACATGCGCCGTGGAAATTGTAATCCCACGCTCCCTCTCTTCCGGAGCATTATCAATCTGGTCAAACGCCTTAACTTCACCACCATATTCCCCAGCACAAACCCTCGTCAAAGCAGCTGTCAAAGTAGTCTTACCATGATCAACATGACCAATCGTACCCACATTGACATGCGGCTTGTTTCTTTCAAATTTTTCTTTTGCCATCTCGACGTCTCCTAAGCAAACGCAATCGCTAACCCATTGAGTTTATTTAAACTCATTAACAACATAAAATCTTAACTCAGCACCACTACACTATTTCACGCTCCAAAATGCCAGCTCATGGTATAACGAATTCAGTAATAGTCAATGTCGCAATTAGTTGCAATTCAAGTTTCCGAGAAAACATTGGCTAATTAAAAATTAGTGCCAACCATTTAATTGGAGACGGCTTGAAAAAGCTTAGTTTGTTGCATTTATCGAGATTTATAGCGATTTATTTTAATATAGTCCTTTAATATCCGTTATACTCGCGCGCGTCCGAAAATAAAGCTTCTAAACATTGAGCACAAACACATGACTGACTTATCAAACTACAGAAATATTGGCATTTTCGCACATGTTGATGCTGGGAAAACAACCACGACCGAAAGGATCTTGAAACTGACCGGTAAAATACATAAAACGGGGGAAGTACACGACGGTGCTGCTACTACCGATTTCATGGAGCAAGAACAAGAACGCGGTATTACCATCCAATCAGCTGCCACCACTTGTTACTGGCATGACCACCGGCTCAACATTATTGATACTCCAGGTCACGTCGATTTCACCATTGAAGTTTATAGATCACTCAAAGTTCTCGATGGGGGTGTCGGCGTCTTCTGCGGTTCTGGAGGTGTAGAGCCACAGTCCGAAACTAACTGGCGTTATGCCAATGATTCAGGAGTTGCCAGAATAATCTTCGTGAATAAACTCGATCGAATTGGTGCCGATTTTTACAACGTGGTCAACCAAGTCAAAACCGTCCTCGGCGCGAAGCCTTTGGTAATGTGCCTGCCCATAGGAATTGAAGACCAGTATGTCGGCGTGGCGGATCTCTTGACACGACAAGCTTATGTCTGGGACGACACCGGTTTGCCTGAAAACTACGAAATCGTAGATATTCCAGCTGATATGACTGATCTTGTAGAAGAATACAGAGAGGAACTCATCGAGACTGCGGTGGAGCAAGATGACGATGTCATGATGGCATACATGGAAGGAGAAGAGGTTTCCATTGATGACATCAAACATTGCATTCGCAAAGGGACCATATCGCTCGATTTTTTCCCAACATACTGCGGATCAGCTTTCAAAAACAAAGGCGTTCAACTGATCCTTGACGCCGTTGTGGATTATCTTCCCAATCCTAAAGAGGTTGATCCTCAACCATTGACTGATGATTTGGGGGGCGAGACAGGTGAATATGCTCTAGTGACAGCTGAAGAATCGTTCAAAGCGCTTGCGTTTAAAATAATGGATGACCGATTTGGTGCCCTTACGTTCATAAGAATTTATTCAGGAACCCTTCGAAGAGGTGATACCATCTTGAATTCTTATACCGGGAAGACAGAACGTATCGGAAGAATGGTGGAAATGCATGCCGATGATCGCAATGAACTCGAGCAAGCAAAAGCGGGAGACATTATTGCAATTATTGGCATGAAGAACGTGCAGACTGGTCACACCCTGTGTGATCCTAAAAATCCAGTGACTTTGGAATCCATGGTATTCCCTGAGCCAGTCATTTCTATCGCCGTTAAACCAAAGGACAAAGGTGGTTCAGAAAAAATGGGCATAGCAATTGGAAAAATGGTGGCAGAAGACCCATCTTTCCATGTCGAAACGGACCAAGATTCGGGAGAAACCATTCTCAAAGGCATGGGAGAATTGCATTTAGATGTGAAGGTAGACATCCTCAATCGCAGTTATGGTGTAGATCTGATCGTCGGCGAGCCTCAGGTAGCGTACCGAGAAACAATAACGTTATCCGTGGACGATAGTTACACCCACAAGAAGCAAACAGGCGGAGCAGGACAGTTTGGCAAGATTGATTTTAAGATTAAACCGGGTGAGCCTGGGAGTGGATTTGGCTTTCGTTCGACAGTCGTCGGAGGAAATATTCCGAAAGAATTTTTTCCTGCAATTGAGAAAGGCTTTAAAAGCATGATGATGGAAGGGCCGCTCGCTGGATATCCTGTTCTAGATGTTGAAATAGAGATATATGATGGTGCTTATCATGCCGTCGACTCATCTGCTGTGGCCTTCGAATTGGCCGCAAAAGCTGCATACAGGCAGACAATGCCAAAAGCCGGTCCTCAGCTAATCGAGCCCATTATGAAAGTGGATGTTTTTACACCAGAAGATCATGTAGGCGATGTCATCGGAGATCTAAATCGGCGGCGTGGAATGATTAAAGATCAAGAGGCAGGTAAAACAGGCGTGAGAATCAAAGCAGAGGTGCCGCTGTCAGAAATGTTTGGATATATTGGCCATTTGCGCACGATGACTTCGGGTCGTGGCCAATTCTCTATGGAATTTTCTCATTACTTACCATGCCCACAGAATATCTCCGTGGAGATAATTGCTTCCGCGAAAGAGAGAAATGCTGAAAAGTGAATTGTTGATATATCTCAAGCGCCTAAATTCTTAGCCACCATGCTGTCGGTAACCCTCTTGGGCGCCTCAGAGTACTTTTCAAATTCCATTGTGAAAGTGGCTCTGCCCTGAGTGGCTGACCGCAGGTCAGTAGCGTAACCAAACATTTCGGCCAGAGGAACTTGAGCGTTGACTATTTTGCCTTGAGCCCTATCAGCCATGCCAAGTATGATCCCTCGGCGGCGATTTAGATCCCCTACCACATCACCCATATTTTCCTCAGGGGTCACCACCTCAACTTTCATTACTGGTTCAAGAAGAATTGCACCGCCATCTTCTGATAACGTTTTTGTAGCAGATGAAGCTGCAATCTTGAAGGCCATCTCAGAAGAATCCACATCGTGAAAAGAGCCGTCAAATAATGTTGCCTTAACACCCAAAAGCGGATACCCCGCCAAAATACCGTTTCGCATTTGCTCTTCTATACCCTTTGATACTGAGGGGATAAAATCCTTGGGAACCGCCCCACCAACTATTTCATTTATAAATTCCAAACCTCGCTCGAATGGGCCTTCAATCGGTTCAAATCGAATCCATACGTGTCCATATTGGCCCCGTCCACCTGACTGGCGAATGAACTTCCCTTCGATCTCACAACTCTTACTAATAGCCTCCCGATAGGCCACCTGCGGTTTGCCGATATTTGCTTCGACTCCAAACTCTCTCTTCATCCGTTCCACTAAGATATCAAGGTGTAACTCACCCATGCCAGAAATTATTGTTTGACCGCTTTCTTCATCGGTGTGGACTTTAAAAGATGGATCCTCTTGAGACAATTTACCCAAAGCCACGCCCATACTCTCTTGATCCGACTTAGATCGAGGCTCTAGCGCCACCGAGATTACAGGATCAGGGAAACTTATCCTCTCAAGAATGATCGCCTCCTTCTCATCACATAAAGTATCTCCCGTAGTAACATCTTTAAGGCCAATAGCGGCAGCGATATCTCCTGCTAAAACCTCCTTGATTTCTTCACGGCTGTTTGAATGCATCTGGACCATTCGACCAACTCGCTCACGCTTCATCTTAACAGAATTGTATACGGCGGTTCCGCTCTTGAGAGTCCCCGAATACACTCTGATAAAGGTAAGCGTACCTACAAACGGATCAGAGGCAATTTTGAAAGCTAGAGCGGAAAATGGCGCTTCATCATCTGCATTTCGGATCGCTTTAAGTCCATTCTTTAGTTCACCTTCTATAGATTTAACTTCTCTCGGTGACGGAAGATATTGAATCACAGCATCTAGCAGAGCTTGCACACCTTTGTTTTTGAAAGCAGATCCTCCTACGACTGGCACAATCTCGTTAGCCAGCACTCTTTGACGCAACCCAGCCATTATTTCATCTTCCTGCAATGGCTGCTCTTCGAGATATTTCTCCATAAGCGCTTCAGTTGCCTCTGCAGCGATTTCTATTATATATTCACGCATTTGTGAGCATTTTTCTGTTAGGTCGCTGGGAATATCTCCGTAAACAAAACTCATACCCTGGTCGTTTTCGTCCCAATAGATTGCTTGCATTTTTATTAGGTCAACCACCCCTTCAAAATTTTCTTCAGAACCGATGGTCATTTGGATAGGCACTGGAGTCGCACCGAGGCGTTCAGTTAACTGATTAACTACTTTCAAAAAATCTGCGCCTGCCCTGTCCATCTTGTTAACAAAAACCATACGCGGCACTTCGTATTTCTCCGCCTGCCTCCATACTGTTTCGGTTTGGGGTTGAACGCCGGAAGCCGCACATAGCACCACGACTGCAGCATCCAAGACCCTGAGCGAGCGCTCAACCTCAATTGTGAAGTCAACATGACCAGGGGTATCAATTATATTGATACGATGATCTAAAAATTGAGAGTCCATGCCGCACCAAAAACAAGTGGTCGCCGCTGAAGTTATGGTAATTCCTCGCTCTTGCTCCTGCTCCATCCAATCCATAGTTGCTGCACCATCGTGCACCTCACCAATCTTATGCGATAAACCGGTATAAAAGAGAATCCTTTCCGTGGTGGTGGTCTTACCCGCGTCCACGTGAGCACAGATTCCAATGTTGCGGTAATAGTTTATGGATGTTGAACGGGGCACGAGATTTCCTCTTTGGGTAGCGCCACGGTTGTTGTCTAGACAATTGTTCTACGATGGTAGGTTTGCAGAAATTAATAGTTTAGAAGCGAAAGTGAGAAAAGGCCTTGTTTGCTTCTGCCATTCGGTGCACATCTTCGCGCTTTTTCACCGCACCACCCTTTCCTTGAACCGCGTCAATTAGCTCACCTGCTAATCTCAGCGGCATAGATTTTTCTCCTCTACTCCGTGCATAGTCGACAAGCCAGCGCATGGCTAGAGCCGTGCGCCTAGAAGGTCTGACCTCTACAGGCACCTGATAAGTAGCCCCTCCAACTCTTCTTGATTTTACCTCAACCATAGGCGCTACATTGTCTAAAGCTTCTTCGAAAATTTCCAGAGGATCTCTTTTTAAACGATCTTCAACCACTGACATTGCACCATACACAATGCGTTCAGCAACTGACTTTTTACCGCTTACCATTACATGATTCATGAACTTGGCAAGCATGATGTTGTTGAACTTTGGGTCCGGGAGAATTTCCCTCTTAGCTATCACTCTCCTTCTTGGCATGATGCTTCCTTTTTTACTAAGAAATACTACGCGTCAACCGTTTGCACCGGCTCCTCGGGCAAACGTTATAGCGAACCAACCTAAGTATAGTTGCTGTTTAATTCTTTGGTCGCTTTGTTCCATACTTTGACCGACGCTGAGTTCGACCCGCAACACCAGCTGTGTCCAAAGCGCCTCTAACAGTATGATACCGCACTCCAGGCAAGTCCTTTACGCGCCCGCCTCGTATGAGCACAACACTGTGTTCCTGTAAATTATGGCCCTCGCCTCCTATATATGAGGTAACCTCATATCCACTGGTAAGTCGAACTCTACAAACCTTTCGCAAAGCTGAGTTAGGNTTTTTTGGAGTTGTGGTATACACCCTAGTGCAGACGCCCCTGCGCTGCGGGCAAGCCTGCAATGCGGGAACATCGCTCTTACTTTGCTTACGCTTTCTCGGCTTACGCACTAGTTGATTGATTGTCGCCATGTAAATTGCTCTCTTATTTATAAAAAACGCCGCTGCGCTCATCTCCCTTTACAACTCATAGTAATGTCTCTTTGAGTTAGGGAGCGTGATTCTAAAGACACCGGCCACTTGAGTCAATAGCGTTCCAGAACCGAGCGGGCCACCATCAACGAATTTACCGAGAGCTACTCCTCGATTGTATCCTTACTAAATGCCTCCATCAAAGCTGCTTCAACATCAGCTGCACTCTTNGCAGATTCATCTTTTGCAGCTCGATCCAAACGTCTTTGCTTATGATATGCCAAACCAGTACCTGCGGGAATTAAACGTCCAACGACAACGTTCTCTTTCAGACCTCGCAAAGAATCAGCCTTACCTGTAACTGCAGCTTCAGTTAACACCCTAGTCGTTTCCTGGAAAGAAGCAGCTGATATGAAACTCTCCGTTGCCAAAGACGCTTTGGTTATACCAAGTAGTTGTCTTTCATATTGTGCTGGCTGAAGGCCCTCTTCTCTGAGTTTTTCATTCTCATCAATTAAATCTCGATATTCTATCTGCTCGCCCCGGATTCTAGCTGAATCTCCAACTTCAGTAACTTCAACTTTACGCAGCATTTGGCGAGTAATTACCTCTATGTGTTTATCGTTGATTTTAACTCCCTGAAGTCGATATACCTCTTGAATCTCATTCACAATATACCTAGCTAATTCGCTGACCCCTTTAAGTCTTAAGATATCATGCGGAGTGAGAGGCCCATCCGAAATAACCTCGCCTTTTTCAACATGTTCGCCCTCAAAGACACCCAGTTGCCGCCATTTCGGAATCAATTCTTCATATTGCAGCTTACCATTGGAGAGCGGCTTACCATCTTCGGGAGTTATCACCAAACGCAGCTTTCCTTTGGTCTCTTTACCCAACGTTACTGTGCCGCTAATTTCTGCCAGAATAGCCGGATCCTTTGGTTTTCTGGCCTCGAACAGATCTGCAACTCTTGGGAGGCCTCCGGTTATATCTTTTGTCCCGCCACTCTCTTGTGGAATACGGGCTATGACCTGGCCAACATCTATCGACTCCCCATCAACGACACTTATGCTTGCATTAGCGGGCAGGGGATAATGAGCTGGCACCGAGGAATTGGGAAAGATAAGTTGTTCCCCGTTCTTATCAGTCAGAGAGACAATTGGTTTAAGGTCCTTACCCGCAGAGGGTCTTTCATTCGGATCAATGATTGAAATACTGGTTAGCCCAGTTATTTCATCTGTCTGTTGTCGCGTGCTCAAACCTTCTTCCATACCAGAGAAAGCAACGACTCCAGAAACTTCCGTAACAATAGGGAGAGTGTGAGGGTCCCAATTCGCTATTACATCTCCCGCAGCTACCGACGNGGAATCCTCCACATTTATGACAGCGCCATACGGCAGTTTATAGCTTTCACGAACTCGGCCGTTCGCATCTGCAATTGCCAAAGAACCGGATCGTGAAACCGCCACTAGATTTCCATCTTTATTTTGCACCGTCTTAACGTTTTGAAGGCGCACAGCACCGCTTTGTTTGACTTTGACAGAGTCAACCGCTGAAGCTCTGGAAGCAGCGCCTCCGATGTGGAAAGTTCGCATGGTAAGCTGCGTGCCAGGCTCCCCAATCGATTGTGCGGCTATCACTCCAACAGATTCCCCTTGGTTGACGAGGTGCCCTCTAGCTAAATCACGCCCATAACACATTGCGCAGATACCATGACGCACCTCACAAGTGATGGGGGAACGAACCTTCACTTCGTCCACACCCAATGATTCAATGCGTTTAACCCACTGCTCATCAATCATAGTGCCTGCGGGTACCAATATTTCATCACTCTCAGGCTCTTTAACGTCAAGTGCTACGACCCTGCCCAAAATACGATCTCCTAACGACTCAATTATATCGCCGCCTTCTATCACCGGAGTCATAAGAAGACCAGACTCGGTTCCACAATCCGTCTCAGTGACAACAACGTCCTGGGCAACATCCACTANCCNNCGAGTCAAATAGCCAGAGTTGGCTGTTTTCAGCGCCGTATCAGCAAGTCCTTTACGAGCTCCATGAGTAGAAATGAAATACTGGAGTACATTAAGACCTTCTCGAAAATTTGCCGTTATCGGCGTCTCAATAATGGACCCATCCGGTCGTGCCATAAGTCCGCGCATTCCAGCGAGCTGCCTAATCTGAGCAGGAGAACCACGAGCCCCGGAATCAGCCATAATATACACGGAATTAAAGGAGTCCTGTTCCTCCTTATTTCCCTCTTTATTGACTGTAATCTCACTGCTTATTCCTTGCATCATTGATTTTGCGACACGATCGTTTGCCTGTGACCAAATGTCAATGACCTTGTTATACTTTTCTCCCTGCGTCACGAGTCCCGAGGCAAATTGGGCCTCAATCTCTCTAACTTGCTCATCTGCTGAGCCAATAATATCGTGCTTATCTTGAGGGATAACGAAATCATCAACGCCAATTGAAGCACCAGACTGGGTTGAAAAGTCAAAACCCATGTACATTAACTGATCAGCAAATATCACCGTATCCTTCAAACCAACTCGCCTGTAGCACTCGTTTATCACTTGCGAAATCGCTCTTTTCACCATTGGCTTGTTTACCAAACTAAAAGGTACGCCTTGCGGAACAATTTCCCAAAGAAGAGACCTTCCAACGGTTGTATCCAAAATATCGGAGTTTTCAATGCGCTCCCCAGTTTCTTCGTCGATCAAAACCTCGGCCACTCGCAGCTTGATGCGGGCCTGCAGATCGACCGATTGAGAATAGTAAGCACGCGATACCTCTCTAACATCCATGAACACCATACCCTCACCGATCGCATTAATCCTGTCGCGGGTCATGTAGTAGAGCCCAAGAACCACATCTTGGGAGGGAACAATAATCGGTTCTCCGGACGCCGGTGAAAGTATATTATTTGTTGACATCATTAGAGCTCGAGCTTCCATCTGAGCCTCTATGGTGAGAGGAACATGCACGGCCATTTGATCTCCATCAAAGTCTGCGTTGTATGCTGCACAAACCAGTGGATGCAAGTTTATCGCCTTACCTTCGATCAAAACGGGCTCAAAAGCCTGAATTCCCAGTCTATGTAGAGTAGGTGCTCGATTCAGCAGGACAGGGTGCTCTCGAATTACTTCATCCAATATATCCCAAACGACCGATTCTTCACGCTCAACCATTTTTTTCGCCGCCTTAATTGTGGTTGCCAACCCCCGCAACTCAAGCTTACTAAAAATGAATGGTTTGAAAAGTTCGAGCGCCATCCTTTTCGGCAACCCGCACTGGTGTAGACGCAACGTGGGGCCCACTACAATGACGGAACGACCAGAATAGTCCACCCGTTTGCCAAGAAGGTTTTGCCTAAAACGCCCTTGTTTGCCTTTTATCATATCTGCCAAAGACTTCAGAGGTCTCTTATTGGAACCGGTGATAGCACGCCCTCGACGACCATTATCCAACAAAGCATCAACTGATTCCTGCAGCATCCTCTTTTCGTTTCGTACGATGATGTCTGGAGCGTTTAATTCCAAAAGACGCTTCAGCCGATTGTTGCGGTTGATAACACGCCTGTAAAGATCATTTAGATCTGAAGTCGCGAATCGACCGCCATCCAAAGGGACCAGAGGGCGAAGATCCGGGGGCAACACTGGGAGAGACTTCAGAATCATCCACTCAGGGTTATTCCCCGAACCATGGAAAGCCTCAAGCAATTTAAGTCGTTTAGAAACTTTCTTTATCTTTGTTTCAGACCTGGTGTTGGGAATATCTTCGCGGATAGTCGCAATCTCGCTATCTAAATCGATTTCTCGCAGGAGCATCTGAATCGCCTCAGCGCCCATCATCGCAACAAACTCATCTCCAAACTCTTCGACGGCTTCATAGTACTCTTCATCCGTTAGCAATTGTCCTTTTTCCAGGGTCGTCAGGCCCGGTTCAGTAACTACAAATGATTCGAAATACAAAACTCTCTCTATCTCGCGCAAGGTCATATCGAGCATTAAACCGATGCGCGAGGGGAGAGATTTTAGAAACCAAATATGAGCAACGGGGCATGCAAGCTCTATGTGACCCATTCGCTCTCGTCGGACCTTTGTGAGAGTCACTTCAACACCGCATTTTTCGCAGACGATACCGCGGTGCTTCATGCGTTTATATTTGCCACACAAACATTCGTAGTCTTTCACTGGACCAAAAATCTTGGCACAAAAAAGGCCCTCTCTCTCGGGCTTAAACGTTCGGTAGTTAATGGTTTCCGGCTTTTTGACCTCACCGAAGGACCAGGAGCGAATCATCTCCGGCGATGCCAGGCTGATACGAAGATTGTCAAATTCGCTACTCTGATCTTGTTGCTTCAGCAAATTAACTAAGTCTTTCAAGGTCTTCTCTCCATTATGTGATTTGCTTATGTCGCTTTCGCGAACAATTGTTTACTTTCCATGACTACTCATGCTCCAACTCAATATTAATTCCTAGGGAGCGAATTTCTTTCACAAGGACATTAAAAGACTCGGGCATTCCCGGCTCCATACGATGATCCCCATCCACAATGTTTTTATACATCTTGGTCCTACCCGCAACATCATCCGATTTGACCGTCAACATTTCTTGCAAGGTATACGACGCGCCATAAGCTTCCAGGGCCCATACCTCCATTTCCCCAAAGCGTTGACCACCAAACTGAGCCTTGCCTCCTAACGGCTGCTGAGTGACCAAACTATAGGAACCCGTGGATCTAGCATGCATTTTGTCGTCTACAAGATGATTAAGTTTTAGCACATACATGTAACCCACAGTGACTGGCCGATCGAACCTATCTCCCGTCCTTCCATCATATAAGGTAGTTTGGCCCGTCTCAGGCAGACCAGCCAAATTTAAGAGTTTTTTCACCTCTGATTCGCTAGCACCATCAAAGACTGGAGTAGCAATTGGCACTCCGTGACGAAGATTGGCAGCAAGCTCTGTAATCTCTGCATCCGAAAGACTGTTTAAATCAACATCATATAGTCCATCCCCAACGTCATAGATCTCTTGCAAAAACTCTCGCAACTCAGACGCTTTACGACTATCAGCAATCATCTCATTTATCTTCACGCCAAGACCTTTCGCAGCCATTCCCATATGCGTCTCTAGGATCTGACCGACATTCATTCTAGAAGGCACACCCAGCGGGTTAAGCACTATATCTACCGGCACACCATCTTTGTCATAAGGCATATCTTCAACTGGCTTAATCACAGATATCACCCCTTTGTTGCCGTGTCTGCCAGCCATTTTATCTCCCGGCTGTATCCGCCTGCGGACAGCCAAGTATACCTTCACGGTTTTTAACACGCCGGGCGCGAGATCATCTCCACTTTGGAGCTTGTGTCTCTTTTCTTCGAAGCGCTCGTCGAGCAGCTCTCGCCGAGCCTGCAATTGCTTCTCCGCTTCAGAGATCAGATCATTCACCTCCGCGCGTTCGAATCGTAATTCAAACCATTCCTCAGCAGTAAAATCTTTCGCCGCCGGCAAATCGAGCAGCGCTCCCTTAGGGAGGTTTCTTGACTTTAGAATTTTCTGTCCTTGAGTGCTTTGAAGTAACCTGCCCAAAGTGGCATTTTCGACAATTCGATATTCGTCGTTAAGGTCTTTTCGAAATTGCTCTAGCTCTGCATTTTCAATATCTAACGACCGCTGATCCTTTTCCAAACCATCTCGAGTAAAAATTTGCACATCAATCACCGTGCCTTTCGTGCTGCTTGGCACGCGCAAAGACGTGTCTTTTACATCGGACGCTTTCTCACCAAAAATGGCCCGGAGCAATTTCTCTTCAGGAGTCAGTTGCACTTCACCTTTAGGGGTTACCTTTCCGACCAATATGTCGCCAGCATTGACTTCAGCGCCAATGTGCACAATCCCCGACTCATCAAGGCGTGAAAGCGCCGCCTCTCCGACATTAGGTATGTCGGCAGTAATGTCTTCAGATCCCAACTTCGTATCGCGCGCAATGCAAGTCAATTCTTGAATATGGATAGTAGTAAACCTGTCTTCTTGGACGACACGCTCAGAGATCAGAATTGAATCCTCGAAGTTGTAGCCATTCCAAGGCATGAAGGCTATTCGCATATTCTGCCCCAAAGCAAGTTCCCCAAGATCGACAGAAGGTCCATCAGCAAGGACATCACCGAGGGCAACAACATCGTTCGGTTTAACAATGGGGCGCTGGTTGATACAAGTATTTTGATTTGACCGTGTGTATTTCGTGAGATTGTAGATATCAACGCCAGCCTCACCAGTAGCTATTTCATCCTCATTAACTCTCACGACAATCCTAGCAGCATCCACGCTCTCGATAACGCCGCCGCGAAGAGCGACCTTACAAACACCCGAATCGCTAGCAACAGTGCGCTCAATGCCTGTACCCACTAATGGCGCTTCCGCTTTGAGAGTAGGCACTGCCTGACGTTGCATATTTGAACCCATCAGCGCTCGGTTTGCATCATCATGCTCTAAAAAAGGAATTAGGGACGCAGCTACAGAGACCACTTGATGAGGAGACACATCCATAAAATCAACTTCATCTGGCGCTTTAACGGTGAACTCATTTTGATGTCTAACGGTTACCAGCGCCTCATCTAGCTTGTTATCCTCATCGGTGGATGAGGAAGCTTGAGCTATCACAAACTGTGCCTCATTAATTGCTGATAAGTACTCAATCTCGGAAGTTACCTTGGAGTCCTCAACCTTCCGGTACGGTGTCTCGATGAAACCGTAATTATTTGTTCGAGCATAGGTGGCTAAAGAATTAATAAGCCCGATGTTTGGCCCCTCAGGGGTTTCGATAGGGCACACCCTACCATAATGGGTCGGGTGAACATCACGAACTTCGAAACCAGCCCTTTCTCGAGTCAGACCACCGGGACCGAGAGCTGAAACACGTCGCTTGTGCGTGATTTCTGAAAGAGGATTATTTTGATCCATAAATTGGGATAACTGACTAGACCCGAAAAACTCTTTCATTGCAGCCGCAACCGGTTTCGCGTTTACCAAATCTTGGGGCATTAAGCCTTCCGACTCGGCTACCCCGAGACGCTCCTTGACCGCCCGTTCAACACGCACGAGTCCAACACGAAATTGATTTTCCGCCATTTCCCCAACTGATCTAATTCGGCGATTCCCCAAATGATCAATGTCATCAACCACACCTTTCCCGTTACGAATACCTATGAGAGTTTTCATAACATCGGCAATGTCAGCATCACCCCCATAATGCTCAACCAACTCTTTAGCATCGTCTGTCTTTAAAGAGGAAAAATAACATTTGTCGTATAAAACTCCTGCTCCTTTTTCTTCTTTACGTCCCAGCCGACGATTGAATTTCATTCGCCCAACTGCCGACAGATCGTATCTCTCAATATTGAAAAAGAGGTTATAAAATAGGTTTTCCGCAGCCTCTTTTGTCGGCGGCTCTCCNGGTCTCATCATTCGGTATATTTCAACCATCGCCTCCAACTGGCTTCGGCAAGGATCTATGCGGAGCGTATCGGATATGAAAGACCCGCAGTCAAGATCGTTCGTGTACAGAGTCTCAATTTCCGTTACACCAGCATCCAGCAGACTGGCTAATATATCGGCTGTAATCTCAGTATTGCACTCAAAAAGAAGTTCTCCGGTCGCCTTATTTGCAACATCTTTTGCCAAGGCTCGCCCCAGCAAATACTCTTCAGGGACAGGGAGTGAAGTTACCTCGCCTTTCTCCAGTTGACGGATATGGCGTGCGGTAATACGCCTACCCTTTTCAACGATGATTTCGCCTTGGTTGTCCTTAATTTCGAAGACAGTGATCTCCCCNCGCAGCCGCTCAGGATCAAGATCAAGCATGAAATGCCCCTTCTTGAAGTGGAAAACACTTGTCTCAAAAAACGTGTCCAAGATTTTCTCACTGGTGTACCCAAGTGCACGAAGCAATATTGTCGCAGGCAGCTTTCGCCTCCGATCAATTCGAACATAAAGCAAGTCTTTTGGGTCGAATTCAAAATCCAACCATGAACCGCGGTATGGAATAACTCTTGCGGTATGTAGCAACTTTCCTGAAGAATGAGTCTTACCTTTGTCATGGTCAAAGATTACCCCGGGAGAACGATGCAACTGGGACA
This sequence comes from Porticoccaceae bacterium, assembly GCA_002692165.1. GTDB lineage: Bacteria > Pseudomonadota > Gammaproteobacteria > Pseudomonadales > Porticoccaceae > TMED48. Next base: position 2,128 of record NZJL01000026.1, on the reverse strand, counting down.
CGATGACGCGCTCGGTCCCATTGATTATGAAAGTACCGGTATCAGTCATAAGAGGTATCTCGCCGAGGTAAACCTCTTGTTCTTTGATATCTTTAATTGCTTTGTTGGGAGAGTCTTTGTCATAAATGACTAAGCGGACACGCACTCTGAGCGGGACAGAAAACGTGACCCCACGGAGCTTGCACTCTTCAACATCAAAAGATGGCTTCCCAAGAATGTAATCAACATATTCTAAAGCTGCATACCCAGCATAACCAACAATCGGAAATATTGAGTCGAGCGCTGCATGCAACCCAGTGTCTCTTCTGACATCTGAAGCGACTCCTAACTGAGTGAAGTTTCTATAAGAGTCAATTTGAATAGCAAGCAAATATGGCAAATCCATGACGTTTGGTAACTTACCAAAATTTTTACGGATTCGTTTTTTCTCAGTAAATGAGTACGCCATCTTTTTTCCTCACATTTAACATATTTTGCAATTTAGAACCGTTTGTTTTCTCGTTTTGACAAAACGTCGGGTTGACCAGAGGATGAACACGTCAGATTAGGTCTGGTGAAAAATAGACCAAAACGCTCTTATTTTAATTCCACACTGGCCCCAGCCTCTTCCAGCTGTCTCTTTGCCTCTTCGGCTTCATCCTTTGATACACCTTCCTTGACGCTTGAAGGAGCACCGTCCACCATGCCCTTAGCTTCTTTAAGACCAAGTCCAGTAATTGCACGCACCGCTTTGATCACATTGACTTTTTTATCACCTGTGGCTGTGAGAACCACACTAAACTCAGTTTGCTCTTCAGCGGCGACTTCTCCTCCACCTGCCGGGGCAGCAGCTAAAGCAACAGCGGCTTGAGCCGAAACCCCAAATTTCTCCTCCATCGCATTGACCAAGGCCACCACGTCCATCACGCTCATCTCTGATATAGCATTCAAAATGTCTTCATTTGATAGGGCCATTACAAGCCTCCTTTTNTAAATAGAAANTGAGNANCCGTTANGCGGCTTCCNCTTTTTGGTCACGAATTGCTGCCANCGNCCNNGTNACTTGNGTNGGCACCTCATTNAGCGTACGCACAATCTTTATAACGGGAGCTAAAGTAACGGATGCCAGCATCGCTAAAGCCTGCTCTCGCGTTGGCAAGTTAGCAAGCACATCTATGCTCTCGCCGCCGAGCAACTTGCCACCGATGGACAGAGCTTTAATCTCGAAGTCTTCATTGTCTTTAGCGAATTCTTTAAAGATCCGAGCCCCGGCTCCGGGATCCTCCATTGAGAAGGCAAATAATGACGGTCCAACCAACAAAGCTTCCATACAGGCATAATCAGTATCTGCAAAAGCCCGTCTCGCCAAGGTGTTACGAACAACGCGCAATTTCACTCTCTGCGATCTTGCTGATGATCGCAAAGAAGTCATAGCACCTACATCGACCCCGCGAGCATCAGCGATAACCAAGGACAACGAGGCGTTCGCCATGGATCGAACTTCGCTTACGATCGCCTTTTTTTCGTTAAGATTTAATGGCATAGCTTTATTTCCATATTCGAAAACCACTCAAACCGCAAAAAAATGTTTCGCGATCACCCAAGTGAAGCGCCTACGGGCTCTATGTCCCGTTACAGTTCCACCATCTGCGCAGGAAGAATAAATCATTAAACCCTTTCAGGAACCTGCGGTCTTTGACAGGCAACGCCTCTGCATGGGTAAAGACGTGACCTCAAAGTTTACAAATCGGTCAGCACCGAAAAAATTCATAAATCCAAGGACGCTTTATCAATGACGAGTCCTGGTCCCATAGTTGAAGACAAAGTAATCTTCTTCAAATAAACTCCTTTGGAGGAAGCTGGCTTGATTTTAGTCAAATCAGCCATCAATGCTTTGACATTACCTTCGATCGCTTCCGGCTCAAAAGAAAGCATAGCTATGCCGCCGTGAACTATGCCGCTTTTGTCTGCACGAAACCGGATCTGACCAGCCTTTGCATTTTTCACTGCAGTAGCCACGTCCGCAGTGACTGTCCCTGATTTTGGATTAGGCATAAGTCCTCTGGGGCCCAGAATTTTACCCAATGAGCCGACAACTCTCATAGCATCTGGGGCCGCTATAACTACGTCAAAGGTGAGTTCGCCTTTC
>NZJL01000025.1 GCA_002692165.1 Porticoccaceae bacterium | reverse complement strand
GTGTGAACAATTCCCGTCTGAAAATCTTTTTCGCCATACCAAACGCCCATAACAACAAGCGCCGCATTGTTGATAGTATGAACACTATCATAGTGCCCGAGATATTCATTTATCTTCCTCCAAACCCCGAGCCAGTCATCCTCTTCTTTGCACCAAGTTAGTGTATTGCGAATGGCCTCTGCTAATCGACTCTCGACCGGGATCTCAGCCAATCCAGCAGCAATAATGCTCTCTGCACTAGTATAGACAAATGCAGCAGATATCATTGCAGCGACAAACATCTCTCCATAGATGCCATTTTTGTCATGAGAGATTGAGGCATCGTAAAATGCCAGCTCTGCGGCCTTTTCAGGCCAACCTGGGGCAACATATCCGAAGATATCAGCACGTATTTGAGCGCCAATCCACTCCCGGAATGGGTTTCTGTAAGTCGCTGAAACCGGAGGCAGCTTTCCCATCACAAAATTACGGTATGCCGAGTTTTCCGCAGTGCAAGTCATCTCGAACGGAAAATTTTCCAACCAAATGGCAGCCATGCCTCGAGGAGATAAGCCGGTGCCGTATCTCTCCAGCGCAAGTAACCCTAGTATTGTATAATCCAAGTCATCATCTCGATCCATATAATTTATATTTCCGCGGGTCGAGGTCCGCCAGATATCAGCAACTGCGCCTTCTTTAAAGGGTATGAAATTATCGAGTGGCAATGCATCAACTTCCTCAAGCAGCTTATCAATCTGAACTTTGTCCCAACCCTCAACTGGCTTGCCCAGCGCGCAACCAGCCACACGACCCAGCCAAGCGCCGTAAATACGATCAAAAAACGCTTCATCATCATGAAGCAAGTCTAATCTCCGAAGAGCATCTGGACGTTGAGATCTAATCGCCTCAAGGGTGGAAGGCTCGGTGTAGTTAAAAGAATCATCAACCGGAAGCGACATGAGCTCGTCGTAGAGGTTGGTCATTTCCGAGTCGCAAGCGTCTGAATTTAGCGCAGCAGTTACCCGAACCGAAATTTCTGAGACGTCACATCCCTCTTCTCTTCGTTGAGTGATTTCAGCATTAATTAGTTGTCTCTCTAAAGAATTCATCGCCGGCTCCCGAATAATCGGCTATAAGTGTAAAATCACCGTCGTGGGAGTTCAAATCCACATCGGCCTCAATTCCACCCAAAAGTTCAACTTGAACTAAGGTCCATAAGCACAATAAATATTCTGCGTGTCCGTTTTTTTATAAGTATGATCCTCTGCCAACAAATGTCGTTAGGGACCCAGAAGATATCCAGATTTATATAGCCTATAAACATTGGAATGAAAGAACACTAATTCTCCCCCCAATATTTAAAATGCTTGATAAAATAGCGACATGTTTCGATCAATATTAAAAACCCTATCTGCAGAGTGGGCGCTGCACAAACATAACAAACTCAACAAGCAAGGTGTCTTTGATATTGATGCCCAAAAATTTTATGTTATTCCCAATGCATTGCCCGAGCACAATTATCATGAGGCTCTCTATGATCTTGAGCGACTGAAGCAGGATTGGGTGAGGAGCAATACCTTCTGGCGGCGAGGTTGCGCAATCGGAGGACATGAGCTCAGAGAGGCTTGTTCGAGGGACTGGCTGGGCTATCTGCAATCTAAAGAGTTTATTACTAGAGTTCGCGAAGCAACGAGCCTTGAATCACTATGTGCCTGTTGAGGATACCAATCGTTTAAGCTTGTTGCTTTACGACGGCAATGATGAGGATGGTATTAACTGGCATGTCGATGGCAGTATTTACCTTGGTCAGCGTTGGGCGGGCATACTAGTCCTTATTGAGCGGACAAAAGAAGACACAGCAAAACTAGAACTTCAGCCAAATTTGGTGACAACTATCCTGCCAAAATCAGATATCGAAAACTCTTTGGTATTGTTTCAGGGCGACCATGTTAGGCATCGCCTGAAACCCATGCTTGAAGGGGAAGAACGAATTGTTTTGAGTCTTTTGTTTTCTGATTGGCCCCAGAGAACTCGCAACATTTTTCTCCGGCGCTATCAATCCCGGGTCAACCAAGCTTTTTACAACAACCCGAACCCTTAATTAACTCAGCCTACTTCAGAATTTATTATGGTTCTCAAGAAAATTAATCCTGTTTGTATCGTGATAAACTTCATGTTGTCAGACAAGACCTTCGCAGTAGAGGTGCTTAAAAACCACCGAGACATGTCTTTTCAACCGTTTTGAGCTACCGGTCATAGACAGAACTCGAAAAGCCGAGCGAAAAATAGGATTTCTGACATTCAAATGCGCCGACTAGTGGAAAGCAGGTAAAAAAAATGCTCAATTTCCCACAACTGAGAAAGGTCGATAATCACCTATCCATTGAAGAGACGGACGCGCCTTTACCCGAAACCCTCAATCCGCAAACTCGCTATGCATTCTTTTCCACCCTTGCAACGGGCGGAAAATCGCTCATCCAATCATGTCGTGATCTTCATCTGCGTCGAACGGTCTGTCATAAATCATTGCGAACGAAGTATCAACAAGATCCAATTGAGAATAAGCGTCTGCTGCGAGAAGCACGCATCTCTGCCATGTTGCAACATCCCAACACAATCCCTGCGCATGAAATAGGGCGCGACAATCGCGGTAATATCTATTTCACGATGAAATTAGTTCATGGTTACACCCTGCGCGAGGTATTGAATTATCGTCAGCGTTATGACTTGACACAATTGATGGATGTGATTGTTCAGATAGGAAATGCCCTTGCCTATGCCCATTCTGTTGGGGTGCTGCATCGAGATATCAAACCAGAAAATATTTTGATAGGGCCTTATGGGGAGGTGTTGCTTCTTGATTGGGGCTTGGCCAAAGTCTGGCACAAAAATCTGCTTAAAATTGAGGATGAAAGTGAAGAGGCTGAAAATGATAATGAAGCTGGTATGACTGGGGAGGCCAAGCTTCAAGGTACAGTGATGTATATGTCACCAGAGCAAATTGCTCGCGACCCGGAAATTGGTTTTCAAGCAGATATATATAGTTTAGGCGCAGTGTTATATGAGGTTTTAACGGGATCAACTCCCTTTCAAGGTAAAATCGTCAGAGTATTAATGGATCAGATACGGTCGGATCTCCCGAATGATGCAAAGAAGGTCGGTGGAGGGGCGGTACCGAACATTCTTGCCGATCTGGCGATGCAATGCCTGCAGAAACAACCCCAGCATCGCCCAACATGCGCAGCTGAAATCGTCCGAATTCTCAAGGATGATTGGGCACCCACAGACCTAACCTAGATACGTAAGCAGCAGGAAATTTTGAAGTTTCATAATTGTTGGGAGATGGCTTTTGCCACAAATAATTCATCGTCACTTAGAGGATTTAGAGATCGAGATAGAAAAGTCTCGGTCTGAGGTATCTCACGTCTTCAATACATACTCTGCCAGCAATGTCGGTCTGGTGCGAACCATCAATGAGGACGCATTTTATGTGAACGAAAAGCAACGCTTGTGGTTAGTTGCAGATGGGATGGGTGGTCACATGCGAGGGGATAAAGCAAGTGCGTCTGTGATAGATAGTGTTAGGAGTTTCACACCACTTAAAACGCTGAGCGAAAGTGTAAAGGATTTAGAAACACGATTTCTTCTATCTAATATAACCTGTCGAAATATGTATGGTAAAAAAATAGTCGGTAGTACCGTCGCTGCATTATTTGCTTATCAGTCGTTAGCTGTTTTGCTATGGGCTGGCGATAGCCGGATCTATCGTCTGCGCCGGGGGAACTTAGCGTTATTGACCGAAGATCATAGTCTAGTGCAGGAGAGATATCGTCGTGGCGAGATCTCACGAGACGAAGCTCAAATGCTTCCCTCCGCAAACGTGTTGACCCGAGCGATTGGAGTACATCAAAACCTCAGGTTAGAGATGCAAAGCTCACATATACGATCCGGCGATAGGTTCCTTATCTGCAGTGACGGGCTATATCGAGAGTTCGCTTTTAATGAAGTTCAGACGATGCTCAGGGCCGATTCACCAGCAGAAATTTTAAATACACTTATGTACGAGGCTCTGGATAGAGGAGGCAAAGACAATATAACCGGAATCCTGATAAACGTTGGTTAACTTGTATACTCTTTTAAACCTCTAGATTGTATGCGGAAACCGCAGACTGTCTCATGATGAATTCTTGATCACGCTCGTCATATTCTGAGATACATGCCCTGACAAGATCAAACGCTCCGATATAATTTGAAGCCAAATTGCAAACAGGCCAATCGGATCCAACCATTACTCTTTCAGACCCAAAGAGTTCGATAACACGATTGATGTAAGGCGCAACGTCAGCGCTCGACCAATTGTCCCAGTCAGCCTCAGTCACGAGACCGGACAATTTAATCCACACGCGATCTCTAAAATCTGCCAACCGCGAAATAGAATCTGCCCATTCAATATCCCATCCCTGAGAAATTTTCGGTTTTGCGATATGGTCAATTACAAAATTTTGACCCGGCAATCTCTGAACGCAATCGACGGCTGCAGGTATTTCACGTGGCCGAATTAGCAAATCATAAGCTAGACCAAACTCGCGGAGCGCGGCCAACCCGCGCAGCACCTGCGGGTCAATCAGCCAATTTGCATCCGGCTCGTCATGGACCTGATGACGCAAGCTTTTTAGATAAATTGAATGGGGATGCGCCATGAGCCTCTGAATTTGTGACACGACATTTTTTTCAAAATCAACCCAACCAACCACCCCTGCAATAAACTGTGTTCTGCCCGCCAAAGACAAAAACTTTTCCGTTTCTTCTATGCTACTCCAAGTTTGAACTAGCACAGTATGGCTTATCCTCGCATCAACAAGAAGCGGCTTCAGGTCGTCTAGAGTAAACTCTTTGTTTATTGGTTCATGGGCCTCTGTCATCCAGGAAAAGTCGCCAACTGAAGGATCCCAAATGTGATGGTGACTGTCTATAGCTAGCATAGTGTTCCTCTAAATTCTGTTGGGATGCGATGGAATATCTTCTCAAAATGGTTTCAGTCAAATTGCAGTCCGCCATTCATATCTATTACCTCACCAGTTATGAACCCGGCAAGAGGCGAAACAAGAAATGAAACCGTATGCGCCACCTCCTCGGGCTCGCAAAACCGACCTACTGGTATGGCTTGAAGTTGATTTTCTCGCTCTTCAGGTGTCAATTGCTCTGACACCATCGGCGACATGACATAAGCAGGAGCAATTGCGTTTGCCGTCACCCCATGCCCCGCGAACTCCCTCGCTACCGAAAACGTTAACCCAATCATTGCAGATTTCGAGGCCGTGTAGGCAACTCCTGCAGTAAGGCCTCCGCATTTTGCTGCGTATGAGGACATATTGATAATGCGACCCCACTTGCGATCAATCATGCCAGGTAAAAATATCTTCGAAATGATGAGCGCAGAATCAAGATTGACCCGAAAGGTTTGATCCCAGTCGGACAAAGATTGATCGATGATTTTTTCCCCATGAAGGACGCCTGCATTATTAATAAGGATATCGACAGCACCCACTGCGTCAAGCGCTGATGGCAACCCATCTAGGTTGTCGAGGTCTGTGCAAATCGTTTTAATGCCCAATAGTTTTTCAAGTTCACTGAGCCCTACACTATCGATGTCGATGCCAATAGGTTCGATACCATCATCTAGTAAGCGCCGGCAAATTGATCGGCCGATGGCTCCGGCGGCTCCCGTAACGAGCGCAACTTTTCTTGCGTCATTCATGAAATTCCTCTCGATGAATTAAAGATTTACTCCTAGTGCTGCTGGATTGAATCAGCAATCTGTGTCTTTGATTCTAAAGATTGCGTGAACAGAATGTCAGCCTAATCCCCCAAAAGCCAAGTTTTTAAATCATGATCCGCCCGTGACACTTTGCTAAGACTGCGGCTTCGGTGCATTGGGCAATACATCCCACAAAATTCTTTCACGGCCACTATACTTGCTAATCAACAAAAGGTATTCAGATATATAAATTAAAAAGCCGAACAAAGACCAAGAAAATTCTTATGTATTAACTTGCCATTGTCCGCACAAAGTTTGATGATGACAACGTCAAGTTTTTCGGCGAGGCTGGGATCTTTATTATAACGTCAAGGTGATATAAAAATGGCACGACATCAGGGCGCATACAAGCCGGAAATGGCAGAAATTCCTTTCGAGCTATCACGAAGCAAAGTTGAAGACTTTGTCAAATGCAAGGCCTGCTTCTGGCTTGAAAAAGTCGCCGGGGTCAAACGCCCTTCAATTCCCGGATTTAATATAAACTCGAATACCGACAAGCTCCTCAAAAGAGACTTTGATTCTGTAAGGGGCATAGAGTCCCATCCATTCCTAATAAATAACGGATTGGGGCACTTAATTCCGTTTAATCATGACAACATAGAGTTGTGGACGCAATCAATGCACTTTGGCTTGCCCGGGCGCTTCAATACACTTCACGAAGAGACAAACATTCTGTTTGGAGGAGGGATAGATGATGTCTATCAGAATGAGAGGTCGGGAGAACTTCACGTTGTCGACTATAAATCGACGGCCAATCTATCCAAAAATCCAACAAGAGTTTCCCTAGAGGGAAAATGGAAAGAAGGTTACAAACGCCAAGCAGATATGTATACCTGGGTCCTGAGGCGAAAAGGATTTGACGTTAGCGACACCGCTTACTTTGTATATGTTGATGGCTTGCACGTGGGATTTGACGGCATGATCGACAAGGACACATCTCTAGCCACAATGAAATTTGAGACAACGCTTTTGTCCTACCTAACCGACACCTCGTGGATAGAACCAACGTTGCTTAAGATTAAAAATTTGCTCGTGGAACCAAGATGCCCTCGGCACAGCTGGGATTGCGAGCACGGTATATATCTTGAGCAATCCGCGAAAGCTACCAAGCCACATCATATTCCGAACCAGAAATGAATGAAAAAAGAGGCGCTCATAGGCAACTTATCCTAATTTCGCTCAATGATTGTCCAACCCTCCATGGGCTGGACTTGCAAGACGTGAGGTCAGTCTCGAGAGGCAATCAGATAAAAACCTATTTCAGTGTCTTGCAATAACCGCTCTAGGTCAGCAGCTATCAATTACCGCAGCATAGTCGATCTAGGTGCGGCTAGAAAATCTTTGTAGATGCCTCAATGTCAATATCAATAACTAATTCAGCCCGGCGAATTTCGATATAATTTGCAAGTCAGGTTTTTCAAAAAAGAAAGCAAGGCATTAATTGCACTCCATCAAAAGGTCGAAAAACAACTTCTCTTGGATAATTCTCCGGATCAAGAAACTTACAGGACATGTTCAAAATAATTTCTTCTCTAAACGGATTTGACTCTTCGTCGGCAGACACGTGTGCGATTTTTCTGCGGCATTCCCGACGAATATTCATTGAGTGGCGCGGCATTCAAAAGGGGCTCAAAGGACTCTGCAAAAATCAAATTAGAGCCGAGGAAATCTGCGCGCGTTTCTCAACATTCCGATCGTATCTCAGCCGACGTATTTGGGTAGGTCTAGAAAATGATTTTTTGGGGTCAAATGACATAATTGCGTGTTGGCCGACGAGATATATGACCATCGGTTAATCATAATGCCCCTGTTTGCCTAACGCAGAATTGAGCGCGCCAAGGAGCTGATCTTAATGAACAAGATAAACTCTTTTGAAATAACAATCCGGAATGACTAGGTCAATGACTTAAGGGCCCGTCTTAGCCTCACACGTTGGCCAAATCAGCAGATCGTCGACGACTGGAGCTAAGGAGTTCCGTTACATTATGTCCAAGAAATCGTCGATTATTGGTTGCAGAACTATGATCACCAGAGATTGGCTAGGCGGTTGAATCAATGGAGTAATTTTCGCACCGAAATCGATGGTGTCGATATCCATTTCATGCATGGCGGCTCCAGTAGTGCATAGGCCAAGCCCGTGGTTGTCACACATGGCTGGCCAGGCTCAGTGGTTGAGTTCCTAAAAGTCATTTCGCTTTTGACAGAACCTCAACCTTTCGATGGCTGCGTTTCTGATGCTTTCCGTTTGGTCATACCGTCACTTCCGGGGTACGGTTTCTCGGGAAAACCTAAGGTAACTGTGTGGGGGTGTTGAAAAAATCGCCGACTGTTGGGCCAAGCTGACGAAGAGGCTGGGCTGCACTAAATATTTAGCTCAAGTAGGCGATTGGGGTTCGCTAGTGACATCCACTATAGCCCGGCAAGATAGTGGGCATTGCAAGGGCATCAATCTAGATATGGTTGCAGTGCCACCAAACAAAGACTGCTTAGATTTGACCGATCAGGAGAAAACTGCATTATTGGGTCTGCAGTTTTACCAAGATTGGGATTCCGGGTATTCAAAAATCTAAGCGACTGGTCCCCAGACCCTAGGGTACCCTTTGGCAGATTCACCAGCAGGCCAAGCTGCATGGATTCTTGAGAACTTCTTTGCTTGGACAGACTGCAAAGGTCATCCGGAAAATGTTCTCACTCGAGATGAACTGCTTGATAATAAAGTGGTTTCTTGGCTTAACGGGGCTGGTGCCTCATCGGCTCGGCTTTATTGGCATATTTTTTGGTCGAGTCAATAAAGATGCGTCCCCGATTTCTCTGCCCATGGGCGCAAGCATCTTTCCAAAAGAGATTATGCTAACAAGCCGGCGCGTTGCCGAGAAAGTTTATACTAATATCGTGCACTGGAATGAGTTAGATCGGGGCGGACACTTCGCCGCTTTAGAATGTCCAATGCAGTTTGTAGGTGAGATCCGAAATAGCTTTCGAATAGTGGGGTAACTTGTATTGGTTACCTCCCCCTTAACTTGGATAATTCGAAACAAATAACTGATGTTAAGGCCCTTATTTCTGGATTAATTCAGCAATCAAATGCTCGGATTTCCAAATCCCTCCCTCTGACAAACAAGCCCCAATAAATTGCAATGCCGATTTTTCGAGAGTTTCCATATCATCATCATGCAAATCACGTTGCTTAAGCAATGCGGATTCGCCCGTCCCGCTATCGTATACTTTATAAAGATCGAGTATGGGCAAATTCTCTAAGCTCAACCTTTTGATATCGTCGTCTGAATCGATAGCTTTTGGCAAATATACTGCTTGCTCTCCCATCAGCTTAAGCCCAGAAATGAATGAGGCTTTTCCAGTGCCTAACCGAGAGAAGAAAACAGTCGCCTCAAAGCTTGGAATGATTCTCAAACTCCTAGACAGGCTATCCGCTGCTTAAGTAACGTCGTGAGAATTTCTCTTAAGATCGCTGTAGGTTTCAGCTCTGCTGCACTGATATACATTGCGTAAATGCTGTAAAGGTGTGTTAGGCATCGATATAGCTCGGACGGATTTTGAAATTTATAAATTTTTGCCTTCTGTGTGCACTTTTCTCTTGAAAACAGTTGCAATGTCTCTCCCAACAAAAAGCCTGCTGGGAGATCGGTTTTTTTTAAATCTTCTGCCATTGACGTCACACCACCTGATATAGGCCTAACCAGGCATTCACGTCCTTGCTGGCTAGGTACTCGGCTTTAAAAAGCTCGATCGCTTTCCAACTGGATTTTAAAGCTAACTGATGAATCTTCTCGTAAAAGCCATGGCTCTCGAATATACCTTCATTGATGGTAAAACAGATTAAGCCATTTTTCTTCGTGATTCTCAGAAACTCATCTAGAGCTTGAGGTCTTAAATGCCCATAGGTAAATGTCCCGACAGATACCACCGCATCGTAATGGTTGTCCGGGATAGGAATCGGTTTATTCAGATCAATTCGACATAGTCTCCGGTAGATTCCTTCAGTAATCTGGTCTAACGATTTCTGCGATAAATCTGCTCCATCAATATTTAGGTACTGGGCCTTATTGAGCTCTTTTCCAACAAGACCAGTTCCGCAACCAGCATCAAATATCAAAATGTCCTTGCTCTTTGCATATTTGATGATCGTTCTAACGGCCTCTTCCGGACCAGTGTAATTCCAATCGACCATATCTCTGTCATATTTCTCATTTTCAGCCCACTCGTCATAGTATTGCCTAACCTGATAAGTCGAGCTGAGTGTTTGCAATGGGGTTTTGTTGCCTATGTCTTTTTGTGCCATTTCCAAATTACCTCATTTGAGAGCTAATTTTTTACTCCTAAGCTTACCAAGAGTAGCATGATAAAATAATATAAGAACAATGCTCTTTGCATGCCGATAGTTAATCAGAGAACAGCAGGGGTTTGCTCGATTAAAATACTGGTCTTTATTATTTTTATAGCCACACTTGAACCAAACTATGAAGGCTTGACATTTTTAGTCTTTTGCCTGTATTACTTCTATAAATCTGTTTACGGGTATGACTCGATATTGGGGAATGCGTTTCGAACTATTTCTTCGGCAAAAAAACATTGATTGGATCCGAAAGATCAAAGAGTAAGGAACCGAATAATGACTAGCCGAGGGCAATTAGGCCGCGTTGTTCAATCAAAAATGATCAGTCTTATTAAATCTTATGGTATCGAACGTAAATGAAAACTGACAATGAATATTTTGACGTCGTAATCGTGGGCTCTGGTTTGTCGGGTATTGGCGCCGCATGCCATCTATCTATGCACTGCCCCAATCATCGATATATCATCCTAGAGGCAAGAGAATCACTGGGAGGCACTTGGGATCTATTCCGATACCCTGGCGTCAGATCTGACAGTGACATGCATACCCTAGGATATGGCTTCAGACCATGGGATGGTTCGAAAACTATTACTGATGGTTCATCAATCCTTGAATACCTTTTAACAACAGCCCGTGAATACGGTGTAGAACAGCACGTAAGATACAACCGAAAGCTAAAATCTGCAGATTGGTCTGGTGAAAATTCCTGTTGGCACTTAGAGATAGAGGACACAGTAAGCAAAAAAAGCTCAAGAGTAAGCACTAACTTCTTGCATATGTGCACCGGATACTATGACTCCGAGGCTGCTCATCAACCAGTCTTTCCAGGCCTTAAGCAATTTAAAGGTGTATTCGTCAACCCTCAGTTCTGGCCAGAGGCATTTAACTATGCCGGTAAAAAAGTTGTTGTGATTGGGTCAGGCGCCACCGCCGTTACTATTGTACCCGCGATGGCCAAAATTGCCCATCACGTCACAATGCTTCAACGATCTCCCGGTTATTTTCTTTCTCGGCCCTCAGAAGACCACTTTACATCCATCTTGAAAACTATCTTGCCCCGCAAATGGGTCCACTCTCTGACCAGACTGAGATACATTCTCTTTCAAGAACTGCTCTATAAATTCACTCGAGTTGCGCCGGNCTTCATAAAAAAANGNCTNATAAGTCGTGTNCGTAGGTCTNTGGNTTCGAACTTTNATGTAGACAGGCACTTTATTCCTGATTATAACCCCTGGGATCAGCGGCTTTGCTTGGTCCCAGATGATGACTTTTTTGCAGCCATTCGATCAAAAAAAGCGAGTGTCGTGACCGATCATATCGAACGTTTCACCGATGCTGGCATCCTTCTCAGATCGGGTGCAATTATTGATGCCGATATCGTGATCTCTGCCACGGGACTCAGATTAATTGTCCTAGGTGGAGTGAAATTCTCGATCGATCACAATCCAATAGACTTTTCCAAATCATGGAGCTACAAAGGATTAATGGTGACTGGTGTGCCTAACATGGTGTCAACGTTCGGTTATGTAAATGCCTCCTGGACTTTACGTTCTGACATTACGGCTAAGTGGGTTTGTAAAGTGTTAAACCACATGTCACTCACTAACACTACTTCTGTTGTGCCTCAACTTCCCTCCGAGCTTGAGCAAATGGAATCCAGGCCTTGGATTGCTGATTTTCCGGCCGGCTATATTAATCGGGTCATGCACCTTTTCCCAAAACAGGGAATCATTGAGCCTTGGGTAAACTCGCAAGACTTTCGGCGAGACAAGAAGATGTTCAATGAACCTCTGAAAACCGACAAGTCACTTAAATTTTCATAGGAAAATGAAATTTGCAGTCTTGCCTGTCTTCAGCGAGAGGCTAGCTGAAAAATCAGGTTGGTGACATGCGGGAACTTCTGATTCGACCAAGGAACTTTGTTCATAAGCTCTATNCCATTTATACTTTACTTCCGTAAATTAGAGCATGAAAAATGAGGAGCAGGCTTAACATGACAGCATGGCAACTTAATAGTTTCGGACTAGAGAATTTAAAGCCTGCGCAGATCACTCAGGCCGAACATAAATCGGACGAAGTATTAATAAAATTTGAGGCAGCATCAGTGAATCCGCGCGATTATCAAATAATCGAAGGACTCTTCACACAAAATGTAAATTTCCCCCTCACCCCCCTTTCCGACGGCGCTGGCGTCGTTGTAGCTGCAGGTGATGATGTGACGGGATTAGAGATAGGGGACACTGTAACGCCGCTATTTTTTCCTAACTGGAAAAGCGGTGAAGCCCTCTTTGATGAACGGAAAATATCCAGTGGTCTCGAATCAGAAGGAGTATTGCGCAAATCTGGTGTCTACAACCAAAACGCCGTAACTAAGATTCCCGATTATCTTACAGCATGCGAAGCGGCCTGCCTGCCATGCGCAGGACTCACCGCCTGGACCTCACTTGTTCCCGTTGGAAACATAGAACCTGGCAATACGGTGCTTGTTCAGGGCACTGGTGGAGTAGCAATCGCCGCGCTTCAACTGAGTAAAGCCTTGGGAGCGAGAGTGATTATTATATCTTCAAGTGATGAGAAACTTGCTCGCGCCAAGAATATGGGTGCCGATCTTTGCATCAACTACTTGAGACAACCAAATTGGGGCAGCGAAGCGTTTGAGTTCACGGGGGGTGGAGTTGATGCTGTCATAGAAATTGGTGGCGCGGGCACTATGGAGCAATCCTTAAATGCGATTCGTCATGGTGGTCATATTGCGGTTATTGGTTATATGGCCGGAATTCAGCTTGATGTTACGGTGTTTCCATTGATAATAAAATGTGCAAACCTACACGGTATTGCTACCGGCAATCGTGACAATTATGAACAAATGCTGACTTTCATGGCAGATCATAAAGTGAAACCGACAATCTCAAGATTGTATTCTTATGATGAAGCACCAATCGCACTTGGAGATATCGCCAAGGGGGGACACTTTGGGAAACTGGTAATCGATTTTGCTCGATAGAGAGTAAATTCTATTTCCGAACATAGCTCTCTGAGGGAATAAAGTCTAGCACTGTTGCATTTATGCAGTATCGAGGCATGCCCTCAGGGCCGTCGGGGAATACATGACCGAGATGAATATCAGAACTCACGGAGCGTATCTCGATGCGTTTCATCCCGAATCGGTTATCTGGTTTGCGGTACACAGCCCCGTCCATTGCTTTCGTAAAAGACAACCATCCAGTCTTTGAGTCAAAACGATCGCGAGTATCGAATAATGGGGCTCCACTCAACTTATCAATGAAAGTTCCATCTGGCGTGTTCTTAAACGCTTCATACTCCCTGCAAAAACGCGGGTCTGTCCCTTCCCTGAAGGCTACGTCATAAGCATCGCTTTCCCCCAATTTAAAAGCGCCAAGCGCACTATAGAACGCTCTGGGCGACATGTATCCTTTAAAACCAAAATCCTCTTTACCGTCACGCAGAAATATCACGGTTGGTGTAGCCCACGTGGGCGTTGTGATAGCTAGTCCCTGTAGTTGCGAGGATGTTCTGTATGAAATGGGAATCGATCCCGAGTATTTGTGAGTGACATCAGACCTAAACTTCTCGCAATAGGGGCAGTATCCCTGCGCTTCGACGACTAAAATATGTAAGCCCGCAGTTAAAACATCATTTGTTATCTCGCTTGCAGACTTCGTACCAAACATGACTCCTGTGGAGTGATCTGGACAATAACCATCTGGGTTTTTAGCGAGATAATCTTGATGATAAGGCTCGGCCACAACGAACGACTTAAAATCTACTATCTTTGTCTTGATAGCTCCATAACCCGCTTTTGACAACAATGCCTGATAATGGTTAAGAACTTGTTGAGAGATTGTTTTTTGGCCGTCGTCCCTGGCAAAAATGATCGATCTGTACTGTGTTCCCACATCATTGCCTTGACGATTTAATTGCGTCGGGTCATGAAGCTCAAAAAAAGATTGCAGCAACCGCTCGAGCCTAACTTGATTACTGTTGAAAGTTACCTCCACAACTTCAGCATGATTTTGCGGATTCATTCGATTTGCTAACGCGGTTACTGCCCGGTAAGACGCTTCCACTCCTTCTCCGCCAGAATATCCTGCAACCACATCGATCACGCCTGGTATTTCTTCGAACGCTTTCTCTACTCCCCAAAAACACCCCGCCCCTAAAACGACTTTTTCTCGATGAATGGTGGAGAAAGTATCATCAGCATGCACTGAACCAATGCACCACAGTGCCAACACAAGACTGTATCGGCTAAGTAAATTGGCAACCTGTTCTATCATTCGCTGTACCCAACTTGAGATAAATTTTCACTGTTTAATTATAACGTGCGCTTGCCCGGCTAAGAAAACCAGGGGTGCAACCCAAACTGATTGGGGCTTACTTTTTGTCTGTTCTCAAGAAAGAAGTGAAGTCCCGCAAAAACGTGCCGCAGATACCTTTTTAGTTGCGGACGAATATACAAATTAAATACGAAAAATTTGAGAATCGGATTCCTATGCAAAAATCTAGGCACCAATNTAATCATTAAAAANGAGCCNCTCTCCGANCTGTCNATNNCCCAGCTNACTTCNGTCTCGAGGTTTTTATACCTAATCACNAAATCATATCCAACACCATCTCTCCAATGCAGTATCTCACGCTGAAACGTCCTACCGTTCAAGTATGTCAGTTGATCCACAGAACCTGTTCCTGGCCAATTAACAGGGGTGTTTGTCCTGCAGAACGGGTGGTAATTTTCCAAACCACCCCCCTCTGAAATGGCCGCCCACAGGGCATTTTGTGAAACCCCGAATAATTCGCGATGCTGAACAAAGTACATACAGTTTCCCTGTTACGTCAGTTTTTCTGATAAACCGACANAAAATGAGAGCCGTTGANTAAAAATTGATGCATCCGTTTANTTTCCGTCTCTCCAAGCGAACAGTGCGCCACGTGCAACTTCTATCAAATTAAGAGCATTTTAGTCTACGCTCTCTTGCGATCTTACTATTTCCGTCTTGCATCCGATCGCTCGATAAAACAACTTGGAATCCTGCTCAATGAATTCTGCACGATCCAAAATCTGGGTTGTTTCCTTTTTCGCGCGGAGTGCCCTAGCTGATCTAATTGCAAAGCGTTTCATGCCGATTGCCCTAACTCAATAAGCTCTTTTTTGTTGTTGCCCATACCCGTCATGTGCTCTAAACCGGACGTCAAAAAAGGCACATTTATCTCGGATATTATTGGATCG
Source organism: Porticoccaceae bacterium (assembly GCA_002692165.1). Taxonomy (GTDB): domain Bacteria; phylum Pseudomonadota; class Gammaproteobacteria; order Pseudomonadales; family Porticoccaceae; genus TMED48. The sequence goes on along the minus strand of NZJL01000025.1, from coordinate 12,537 downwards.
GTGTGAGTAAAAATAGGAAACGTATTTATCTCTATCAAACTCAGCTCGCCATTTTTTTTGAGCAGAATGTCTGCGCCAAAAATGGCATAGCGGAACTTATTTGTCTCATAGTGTACTTTTGAAATCGCTGGTATGAGGTAGGAAAAAAGTTTGATTGATTGGCTAAGCACAAGTCTGTGATATTCGATCTTATCGANGGGTTTGAGTGCAATAGGACTGCCGGCTGCCGCATAACCCGCATGGTTGATCTGCATATCATAGTCTGTATTGTTGAGGTCNTAGTCTGTTCCATGCACAACACAAAATGCCCGTTGGGAAATATAAAGCTTTTTTGACCGACATAGCAAGTAGACCCGCGTGACAAATTTTTTTCCTTCGAATAATTCAAGATCGTCAACGCCTTCCTGTATAACATAATGTTTTTCAAATCTAATTTTGACTAGGTCGATCGTTTTTACAAACTCCATTCCCTCACCAGCAGTTCCAAAAATATTCTTGAGAAACCAGAGTCGATTCTTCCCTTTTGAAAATATGATGGCTTCTTCTATGGATTCAAATGTTCTGGGGCTGAGGTGAGAGCAATTATTTTGCTGCAAAAGTGTTGGAAAAACGCGTTTATCCGATAAGGGGTTTAATATCTTTCGCGCTAATACTTGAATATGTGCACTGACCTTTGGAAGCACCATGTCTTTGAGCGATGTTGTCCTAAATGGGTCCAAATAACTTACAAGCGTATTCCCTTGCAGACTCAGGCAAGCGTTGTCGGCTGCGGTCTGCCAGAGCCGCTCAGCTCTATTGCTCAACACGTGTAATTGGTATTTCATGACATTATCGAATTTAGTAACTAAANGGGGCNTCCGGCTTNAGCGCNGGTGTGTTCTCCCANAGGNCTGCNTCGGCCAAGCTGCTGTCTTGAAATTCAATTAGCTTGATAATCTTTTCCTCTTTAAATTTGAAGAAATGCGCATAAATCTGGTCGTAGCGCTGACCAGAAGAGGCCAGTCCCTCAGCTTCGCAGATCGCCACCACGCAAGTTTCATCCGCGCTCATTATTTTAAATTCTTTACAAAAAGAAAAATTTTCAGTATCAAGCCTAGATACGACTAATGGAAATATTTCTCCAATTAACCGGGCTTTACCGAAGTAAGTGCCAGTCAGAATTCCTTTTCTTATCGGCAAAGACAATTCGATTTCTTCATGGATCAGTGAACTATAAAGGTCCATATTACCTTCCATAATTGACTTATAAAAATCGGTGACTATACGCTCGTTTCCATTCATTTTTGACATCAACCTTATGCTTAAAATACTTACCTTGAGAAGTGCCAGCGCCCATTGAGAGTATTCAACATGTTCCCGATGAGGTCCCTATCTGAGCAGAAGTCGCTGGCAAAACCGCATTCCAAATATAATAACCCTTGTTGCGCAAATACACACTCAAAACCATAATCAAGCGAAAACAGCATTTATTTTTGCACCATCTTGGAACTGATACAGAGCAAGTTCAGTGAAATTATTACCTCTTATGCCCAATGTGACGTGTATACTCTTACGGCATTAAAATGTTTTGATACAATGAATTGCTAGTTGTAAAATTCAAAATAATTTATCGCCATCGCAAATTTGACGAGCAGACCATGAGAAAAGCGCTTTTATTTGTTTTTCTAATCGCAACTACCAGCCTTGCCCAAGACCTGATTTACTATGTTGAGGGTTACAATGAGTTGGATACATTTGTTTATGGGGAATTAGAGGGAAACCTTAATGATGCGCAAGTTGAGGGTTACTTAACTGACGAAGAGGGGAGTGAGTTTTTTTTTGTTGGTGAGTGGATCGGTAACGGCGAGTTCGAAGGCTATGACGATGATGGCAACTTTTACTCTCTCAGGCTTGAGTAAAAAAAACAGTCCCCCAAAATCTCTCGTTCACACAGGAAACCATTGCGCAGAGTTAGCTACCTCGTTCTCCAGAATTAAAGTAGTCTTCCATGGCTAACCCAGTCGCAACGCTAGTAAAGGGGTCGTGCTCAATAACTTTTTGAGGAAACATTTTCTCGAGAATTCCCTTAACCGCTGGAATTTGCGACGAACCGCCAGTTCTAACTACAAGATCGATGTCTTGCAAAGTTAGTCCTGCCTTAGTGATTACGTCAAAGATCGCTTGCTCTAACTGGCAAAGTATCCCTGAAATCAAGCCTTCAAACTCATCGCGAGTTATGCCAACTTCTACGTCGATCTCCGGAAGATCAAGTATCGCTTCCTCGACTGAAGATAATTTTACCTTCAGCTCCTTAATCGCTTCGAAAATATGATAACTGTAATTTTGGTTTATCAAATCATAAAGCCTCCTAAACTTCTTGGCACCCGAATCAGTCTGCATCATTCGCTGCGTCACTGGCGCAGTAAACTTGTTTTGGTTCAGCATGTAACTTACCGGCCAATTCAGTAGCAACTCCTCAAATTCGCTGAAAGGAAATAGTGTATTGACTTCCTCTCCGTCAAGAACTCGCGACCATCGTTCTCCTTTCCCCAATAACGGGCAAATTATCTTGCGAAAGATAGTCTGATCAATCATATCTCCTCCCAGCGCAAGCCCATGAGTTGCCTTAACATCCCAAGAAAGTCCATCACTGCTCAGGATGCTCAAGTCAAGTGTGCCTCCTCCAAAATCCAACGTTAATATTAGAGACCTTTCCTCAAGCGTGTTTTGGTTCAGATAGCTAATTGCTGCAGCAACCGGCTCGGGACAAAGATATTGCCGCGATACGCCTGCGTAATTATATGCTTCTTGCAGACGTTTAAGGCCTACTTCGTTCCGGTTTATTGCAAGTCCTTCAAATTCCACGGGATGACCTATACATGCATGATTAGCCCCTGCAGAATTCTTCTGAAGTGCGTCGCATATGCGAACCAAAATTGGGGTTATGAGCGCAACCAAACGGAAGTGCCGATGAAAAATAGTGATTCTCTCGTTAGATGAATCCCCTAGCAGCCGCTTCGTGCCCCGAAATAGGCGTCCAGGCAGGCCCAGATCATTGATAGTTTGACCAAAAACTTTCGAGGTTTCACTCTCGTCAGCGGGACCTTCCAATCCGCCCGCGGACATTCGTTCTTCACCCAAATACTCTGCACTGAGTTCCACCCGCCTGCCTTGGTTGTCGAAAATAAAATCGTCAATAGCTTTTTGGCCTACTGAGATAGTAAAATCTCTCATAACATAACTGGCTGTGGGCATTACAGCATTCGAATCATCCAGGGGTACCAAATAAGTTTTCTCTCCATCATAGATTGCGGCGACACTGTTGCTGGTTCCGAAATCAATACCAATTCCGATTTTGGATAGATTATCTGTCATAGTTCATCGCTTCGGGTTGATTAAAAGCTCAGAGGCATAATTCGAACCAAACAAGAACTTGTCTTTCAAGTATCAAGATTGTTTAGCGTGCGCTGGAAGACAACATATTCGTGACATGCGAGAATTATCTCGAGGTATTTTCGTAAATTCAATACTTGTGTGATGTATTTTGCGAGGCTAGATCGCTATCCGCTTTTCCGTCGATTGAGAGTGATCATTGTCTTTCCTTTCGGTGACCCCGAATCGAAGTTTCACCTTTTTGGAGGCAAAAAATCGAGTGCCAACTGCGGCGTCCCAAATAGAGAGTACACTGCCAAAATTAACATCGGGGTGATCCATACTATGATGAAGTTGATGCTGTGCAGGGCTGATAAAAAGTCGTTCCAAGCGCCCAAACGAAAGCCAAATCGGGGAGTGCCTCAAATTTGCTGCCGCAAAGTTAAACAAGAAACCGAACATGTCAACACCTAGAATCTTTAATCCAGTCAAATGCTGCGAGAATAGCCAGACAAACACTCCTGTCACAAAACCGAAAACGGTTAGGCTTCTGAAAAAATAAAGCATGCTTTCAAATGGATGCACCCTAAAGACCGTGAATGGCGTCAGAACGGTAGCACTGTGATGGGTTTTGTGAAACGACCAAAGGAAATCAAAACGATGCATTGAGTAGTGCAGAACAAATCGACTGAGATCATCAGCCAGCAAAAGGACAGTGCTAAAAACTATCGCGATCCAAAACCAGGGCAAATCAATACGAGGTGCATCACCTAAATGCGTTTGCAAGAAACCTCCAACCAAAACAGTAACGGCTATATGGCTACCGAATGTAGGGATTAGTAGGGAAAGTCGCATGATGGAGTTGAAAAACATTAAGGAAAAATCAAGTAAACTTGATCTAGAAAACCAATACCCTGCATTTAAAAAGTCCTTGAGTTGTTTTAACGGCCTAAATCGACCATCTTGATATGCAACAGCAGCTGAGGCTACCACTAAGGCGCTTAATAAATAGACCCAATATACCCGTTTAGAGGGGTCCAGAATAAACTGTGCGGGGGTGCTGAGAAGCTCAAAAAACATGTCTTAATGTCCAATCAAAATCTGTGTTTCACGCGCCCAAGAATCGTCCGCGGTAGATTAGGCCGAGCACCATAAGGCCTGTGCGAGACAATGGCTGATTTGTCCGTAGCATTCCTCACCAACAAACTAAAAGTAGTCGCCTCATTAAAAAACCAAGTGAAAGACATGTCTAGCTGTGTCAGAGTATCCGTCTTCAACCCTTCTGCGATGTCGCCAGACCCGGGCTCTTCGCGCATCTCATGCTGGTGCTTCACAGAGACATCCATTGACCATTTCTCACTTTCTACTCCAAGTTGTACGCGACCAACGTGCTTTGGGATGTAAGGCAGCTCGTCGCCCTCACGAACGAGTCCCCATTGAGAAAATTGCGAAAAAAACGTGGTCTCAAATTCTGACTCGGAATACGTGTAGTTTAATTTTCCAGTCACTAGATGCGAATCGCTCAAATCAAACTGACTCTGGACGATCAGCTCAAGACCTCTGACCTTGACGTCTCCACCACTGAATTCCTGCTCAATGTCACAGTCAGAATCTGAAGCCCGGCATCGGCCCAATAGGTTATCATAGTCGCTTCGAAACCAGATTAGCTCTCCAAGGATCTCATTAGAGGTAAAGCGAAACCCATACTCAATGTTGGTGCTTTCCTCTGATTTAACGCCAGACTTTCCTGGGCCAGATGGCGAAAATCCCTTGTAAACTCCCGCCAAAAGACCAATCGACCCAGTCAACTGTTTGTGAACCCCGAGGCCTGGAGCCGTCACCGTCTGCTCGTTCGACGACACCACATCGGACAACTTGTTATCGACGCTACCTTGGATATCTTCATATCTGACACCAACGTTTAAAGTCCAATCCGACCAGCTAACTTCATTCGCGACAAACAGAGCAATGGCCTCAGTTTTAGCATAGTTATTGGTCTTGTAAGGTCTCGAAATGCCGTCTGAAATCATTTCACCCGACAACATCAAATAACTGCTTTGCTGATGGTGACGGCGAACATCATCCTCATGATAACGCAAACCTATCTTAAAATTATGATCCACGCTTCCCATACTCATAATGTTATTTAGCTCAAACTGTATCCCATGAGAGGAGTACTTCCTATTATTATCAGTAACGTCGATAGTCAGATCGGTGAAATATCCCACCCTTGAATCCCTAGAGCCCGTTAACGTCTCATATGCGCTCACATAGCTCTCGGGATTACGCAAAACATTCTGGGCGCTTGGTCCATCAATAAAACCCGAGAACTTATTCCAAGAGCGATGAAATTTATTGAAGTAGATTTTTGTATCGACACTAACCTCTGAGTTAAATTCTATTGAGTGATTAAAATGGACTTGCCTATGCTGAGACTCAAAGCGGTCGAGCTTGGAGGCGGGATAGCGTCGCGCAGGAGACCTATGTGAGTCCGAATTAGTTAGCCCTAAATAAGTCTCATCGGCGTCTTCACCCGCAAACCCAAGCTTTACAGTAATCGATTGCTTGGGCTTAGTCTCTAACTCCCAGCGGGCTTTGAAATTCACGTCATTGCGGACAAACCCAGTGCTCCCTCCCCCATCTAGTTGTTTGAAACCATCACTCCCATAACTCAGTGCATTAAGAATAAATCCAAAATTATCATTCACTCGCCCCAAGGAGCCGGCGATTTTATGAAAAGAGTCGGTGCCTGTTGTCAATTCGACCTCCGTTAGATCCTGCGTTGGAACGGGCCGAGTAACCAAATTTACGGCTCCTCCCACGGTATGCGGACCGGCCTGAATTGCACTGGGGCCTTTTAAAACCTCCACAGCATGAAGTCTAGACGCATTTGTTATGTAATATGCCGCTGGCGCCGAATAAGGCGCTGGGGTGATCAATACCCCATCTTCCATCAGTGTTATTTTCTGACTTCGGTCTGAGGTAGCTCCTCTTATTCCAATATTAGGCCTAAGCCCGAAGCCATCCTCTTCTCTGACATAGACACCCGGTGCCGAACTGATGACTTGATTGAGATCACTGTAGTCCTGCTTTTCGAGTTCCTCAGAATCTATCTGTGTACCGGAGCCCGTTAGCTTTATTTTATCTGCCTTAGTTCCGAACACCAATACTTCCCTAATATCTGGGTCGATAATTTCTGTGGACCACAACTCCACTGAAAAAACGCAAATGAATCCTACGAATACGCCTTTTAACATTGTTTATTGGGCCTAAAAATCATGGTCACGCGCAGTCTCCGATAAAAGGAAGTGACGGAAAAGGTCTTATTGACCCTGCGTTGAATAATAATCATTCTCATTAGCGCTCGCAACCCTGAGACAGTTCGGTGAGGGGACAAAAACATCAGCTCGCCAAGTAAGGCAGTACGATTGAAAAGTTGAGTCCCCCCTGTCCATGATTTGTGCCAGTGGCAGCCCGCTTCCGCACCACCAACCAACGTCCCAGTTGGATCGGTTTTATAAGAAAATCATTAATTGGCGGGGCCAAGCAGAGATATTAAAAGACTTGAGCCTAGCGCGATTGGCACATTCCTTCAGCCCACCTAGCATCTCAATTAACCGCTGGGTTGGGCTAGAATTATCATAGACGGGTAACGTTGTTGGGAGGCGGTCGACAGTTTACTCGTCGCTGTAAACCACTAAGTAATCAGAAAAGCAATAGCCGTTATGCTTCTTACTGTCATCTACCTTGATCTGGATCTTCTTGTTCAACGCAAAAGCCATTTGCGCATTCTGCAGCAACAGTCTCGCATCTGCCTTGGTTGCATAAACACCGCTGCAGCTAAATGTTAAAAAGTTATTTGTGGGGCAGCTAGGCAGAAGCGCCCTAGGCGTTTCAAAATTGGGACCAGCGCTTTTTAATTTTACCATGCAACCGCCATAATTATCCGTCCCTGAACCACTAGACAGTAGAATTTGGTCTATCTTTGCGTCATTTACATAAGCGACTTCCGCGTGGCTTTGTGTTAACGCAAACAAGCTAAATATCAATCCTGCAAAAACTTTCTTCATTACGATATCTCCACCTTATATCTATCATACATTGTAGCTTAAAATTAAAAAAAACTCGCTAATCAGTGTCACCTTGAGCGGCTTCAGGAAGCGACACCCCTAAGTAAGTCACAAACTCAATTTTCAGTTTATCTGTCACTTTCTTAATCTTACCAGCCAGTGAACAAATTTGAGGATCTCCACCACTGTCTGGGTTTGCAAACGCATTACCGCAAGCGTTCACTGCTTCATCAGCTTGTATGGCGGTCACATGCGCTTTAAGTGATAACGGGTTACCAGAGTTCTCAAGCTCTGAAATACTGTTGATTACGTCGTTTATCAGGCTTTTGAAGAGAGTAGAGAAGCCGCTGTCACTCTCGTCCGCAAGATTATCAAGACCACTGTCAAATATGGATAAAAATTGCTCTGAATTTGCCTTTAAATTTCTCAAAGATGTCTCGCTGTAGGAGGACTCTATGAAACTCGGGCAAAGATCCTCCACGCATAAACGGTCTTGCCCGATCACCGCGGCCAGCTTCGCAGACTTCGAGTACTTCTCGAAATAAAATAAGCTATCAGTTAACAGTTGGAAGTTGGTTCCAACCTCGTTGGGATCAACGAACTCTGTCCGATAGCTTGCCCATTCATCGCGAATCTTTGCCGCGTTCAACGCGATGTCTTGCGCAATTTTAAGGGCGAGGTCATACCGCTGTGATTTTCGCGCAGACTCAGAAAGCGCATTCCATCCTAATACTGCAGACACACCGCTACCACATGAATGTGACAAATCTCTGTTAAAAAGGAGGTATTCTAAGGCAATCATGCCTCGCGTGTTAATGTTCGAGTCTGCCACCTCTCGGGAGCCATCATTAGCTCTCACCACTAAAACATCGGTACCGCAGCTCGAAAACTCATCAAAAGAATCTAGGCTCGGACCTCCAAGGTAGTAACCATGTATGCGATTGCGCAAATCCTGCTTGTTCCTCGCTGCCGGGCCCAGAATATGAACATCATTGGTTTGAACAACTTGCATTAATTGCTTCCACCCATTCTGCGCCGCCAGCAAGCTGTCGGCTTCTGCCTTGTAGTAACCTCCCCCAGAACTAGCCGGGGTGAGAGAATTCCCATACTCGCGAAGCACCCCTCCCTCGGCGGCAAATTCTGCTGCTTCAGTTGCCAGCGATGCCACGTTTGGAATGACGATGTTATCGACGATCGATGTGAGGGCCGAAATTTTAGAATACACTGCTGAGGAGTCGATGACGTTGACGGTCCTTGTTATCGGGGTGGCAGAATTGCCGGCCGCATCTTGGGCAGTGTATGTCACAACGTAACTACCCACTACAGATGTGTTCACCTGTGACGAGTCAATTGTTACTGCGTCGCCAGAGTCCGTCGTAGCTCCAGCCTCAACGTACTGATCATTAAGCTGGACTGTCTGTGGGTTTGATCCATTAAGTGCAATGACCGGCGCGGCTGTGTCAGAGCCACTGCCTGAATCAACCACAATCACTGTGCGGGTCACTGTTGCTGCAACATTGCCGGCTAAATCTGTGGAGTTGTAGGTCACCGAATAACTGCCCACAACAGCACTATTCACGTTGGACGAGTCGATGATCACGGCCTCCCCCGAATCAGCCGTCGCCCCCGCTTCCTCATATGCGGTATTGATTTGTACATTCTGTGGATTTGAGCCATTCAGCGTAATGACTGGTGCCGTGGTATCAACATTGCTGGCCGAATCAACCACATTTACAAGGCGAGTAACAGTTGCGGCTGCGTTGCCGGCAGCATCTGTGGCGTTGTAAGTCACTGAGTAACTTCCCACAGCAGCAGTGTTGATATTTGATGAGTCGATAACCACAGTTTCCCCTGTGTCGGCAGTTGCACCCGACTCAGCATAGACCGAACCCAGCTCAACCGTCTGCGGATTGGCACCAATCAACGTAATTACGGGAGCAGAATTATCAACCGAAGAGGACTTGCTTATCTCAGCATATAACGACCAATTGAGCGCTTCAATCGGCGCGTCGTTTTGATCCAGTGGATCAGACCCCCACTCCAACTCATCACCGTCTGAGTACCCATCCGCGTCACTGTCGACGAAAGAGGAGTTGATGACTTTGACCGTCCTAATTACCGGCGTGGCTGCGTTGCCTGCCGCATCAGTCACTGTGTACGTCACGGTGTAAGAACCGACGGTTCCAGTGTCCACTGTTGAAGAATCAATTACTACTTGTTCCCCGGTGTCCGAAGTCGCTCCTGCTTCAACATAAACGGATCCTGCTTCGACTGATTGGGGGTTGTCACCAAGAAGTGTTATTACTGGGGGGATCGCATCGCCAGCTGCAACAGCAAGCGTGCTCACCATTGAGCTGTGCGCCGCGCAAAAGTAGGTCACTGCCGATTTCGAGAAATCAGCCGGAATGGCAACGGTCAAAGACTGCCCTGACACTATGGAGCCAACTCCGCCTACGAAATTGGTGGAAGAAGTACTCGAGCTCACCAGTTCGGAGTCAGCCACCATCCATCCAGCCCCGATGTTAAACGGGTGACCATCGTCAGTGCGAATAAAATTATAAGTGGAACCTTTGGCGAGGATAAAAGTTTCAGATGGGCCTTCGGATGCAGATGAAAAAATGTAGTAAGGCGCTTGGAATGGGTCTGCGTTCTTCCTAACATATATGTCACTAGCTTGAACAAACGCGGTAGCGAAAATCAAAGCTATGGACGCGGCGGAAAGTGACCGAAAAGATCTTTTAGCCCCGAAGTTTTTGAGAATAGTTATTAATCGCATTCAGTAGGTACGCCCAACAAAAAGATTTGGTCCATTTTTTTCAATCTGACGGTAAGTTCCGTGCAGGCTGTAAGAAATTCAGGGCCGGTTGAACCGGCCCTGAATTTCCGGACATTGATTTCACAATCGTGTAAATGCTACCAGCTCGTTGTGTTACCTTCAGAGAACCCATAAGCATTCTTTAAGGTGGTTCTGACTGTCTTGAGGTCAGCAATGTAAGCATCAATGGATTGTTGAGCGGTTCCAGTTGGCGCCACCCCCATTTGACTGCCATCTGCCAGTACCGGACCATCACCGAGAAGCGACAACGCGGTCTTGAGATCATCCAAATTTACAGCTGTTACCGCCGCATCTCTAAACGGAGAATGTGGGCTGAACTGCAAACTGAGTGCAAATCCTTTTAACTCAGACCAGTGCTTTGCAAGAGTTTCAAAATTATCTAGGCTCTCAGAGTATCCGTTAGAGAATCCGCCCATGTCAGTAATGACGTCGTTGACGTAGTGAACCGCTGTGGCCGCGATACACTTCTCCCATGCCATTGATGCATGCTTAATATGTTCCTGAAGCTTTGCATTCTCAGCATCGGTCAAATCAGGCTCGAGCTTATTGGCACCGTTGCTAATGATTTGGCGTGCCGCAATCATGGCGGTGGCTGCCTCCGTTGAGAAGTCGGTTGGATCATCGCCGGAAGAAGAACCGACATCACGCTTGGCACAATTTTGGGCATGACCAAAAACATATTCACTGCGAGGATCAATTAGGCCATCACCGTCGGTATCATGATAGCCATTTTTCCAGCCATCCCGACCACTTTTTGCACGCGCCTCAAGATCGGTATAGTGAAGGATATCTCTGGCCGCCCCATAGTAGCCGAAACCTTCGTCGAACTTATGTTCAGCGTAGGAGTAGCCCTTGGACCCGTCCTGCAGTGCAAGTACATGAGCTCCATCTTTGCTCGGGTTATCAAAGTCGGTCATAAAATAGTCGTTGGTTCCTTGCGAGAAACTAACTGCTCCCATTAGGAACTTCTGCATGAGCTGTCGATAGTTTCGCCCCATCGCATCAGTGATTACATTTGCTGCTGAGGTTGCTCCTGTCGCATCGGTTATTTGAACCGAAACGCCATCAGAGGCCATAACGGCTTGCTTTTCGACCCACATATCCACAAGGTCAATTGGTTTGGCGGGACTTCCTTCACTCCAGCCAAAGAACTCACCCCCGATTAACTTGGAGACTTCACCACTGCCAGTCTCGTCACCACCGGCAATTTTTTTGTGGAGGTTTTTACCGGAACTGATATCACCATATGCGACCGCGTTCTTCAGATCCACAGGCGCACCCTTTATCCAAATTGGCATCAAGGTATCTGTCACATCAGCATCTTTACCNCNNATAAANAAATCTAAACTAGATCTNACCGACTCTTGNGTGTTAGCTGCATCATCTTTCAACTCAGTCATGAAATACGCCATGTCAGCTATTAATAACTGACGTGCTACTTGACCGGTGTATGACACTGAATCAGACGCATCCGCACTAAAAAACGTGTTGGTGTATGAATAGGTTGTCGGCATAGGATCACAAACATCACCAGATCCATTAACATCTGCATCTGCTTGATCCATGTTGGCCGTCATCGGGCAGTTATCTGCATCATTCGCAATCGTATCGCCGTCCATATCCGAATCACAGACATCGCCGGAGCCGTCTGCGTCTGTGTCAAGCTGATCAGCATTGGCTGTCGCTGAGCAGTTGTCGCCATTGTCGCCCACACCGTCACCATCCGCATCAGCAGTCTCGGCAGCATCATTGGGGAACACATCCGAATTATCGCCCACCCCGTCGCCATCGGCGTCTGCGTTCTCACTTGCATCTTGTGGGAAGGCATCCAACGCGTCATAAACACCATCTTTATCGCTATCAGGCGGGGCATCAGGACCGCCTCCACAACCGGTTACAGTGATAATAAATAGCGGCAATACAAACACCTTTAATATTACGTTTAACATCACTCAATATCTTTTTAAAGTTGTTAACTAAACCATTTCAGAGTCCCAAAGCCAGGTATCGTTAAATCATTAACCGAAAGTCCTTACTTGGACATCATTGAACCTGAGCTAGTGTCATCTACTAGACATGCATGCAAATGATAATGATTATTAATCATAATATCAAATAATAATCATTCGCGTTAAAATAAAAAAGCTAATGCTGTCGAAGCTCAGATCCATTTAAGGCAGGTTCACAAAAATTAAAAAAGCCGTTTTCAGCAAGATGATTTGAATAATTCCCACAGATTTGTATGTGACACGAGATATTGGAATAATTCGCAGCTTGCAC
>NZJL01000024.1 GCA_002692165.1 Porticoccaceae bacterium | reverse complement strand
ACCGCTCGCCTCGGGAGGCAGGGCGACGGCCTACAGAATGCGCTTGCCACGTTAGGAGTTTTTCGTGTATCGGTAGCAGGCGCGGCGGTGGGCTTGGCTCAGGCCGCGCTGGATGAGGCCGTCAAGCATACCAGTACTCGGATACAATTTGGCCGGCCGCTGGCGAAGCTGGGGCCAGTTGCTCAAATGTTGGCTGACTGTTGGACTGAGATCGAGATGGCTAGATTGATTACTTATCGTGCAGCTGCTATGGCATGTGAAGATCCTTCGTCTGCGCTTAATCAGTCTTCCATGGCAAAGCTGGCAGCAAGCGAGATGGCCTCGCGCGTGGTGGATCGGTGTGTGCAGATGATGGGTCGCTGGGGGCTTGAGTCCCAGTCAAAAATTGAAAGGCTTTATCGCCAAGCGCGACCAATGCGCATTTATGAAGGATCATCAGAGGTTCTCAGGCTAGGTATCGCAAAGCAACTTGTTTTACAGAATCAATAATCGATGAAAAGCTAAAATGTAATTTTTGCGACCAAACCTAACCAGATCTTGATAAGCTAAATCATAGGTTCAATACAAGGAAAAAGTGTGATTAAAACTGGGATTAAGGCCGTGGGAGCCTACGTGCCTCGAAGGAGATTATTGCGNGCTGCCATAGTTGAGGCAAATTCTTGGGCTAAACCGGGTCTGAGAGGCCTTGGTCGCGGGACCCGTGCAATTTGTTCTCATGATGAGGACGTTATTACCATGGCAGTAGAAGCAGGTCGAGCTTGTATGCATGGATTTCAGCAATCACGCCCAGATAAACTCTTTTTGGCTTCAACTGGCTTGCCTTTTGCGGATCGACAGAACGCCACTTTGGTTGGTGANGCATTNGGGCTAGATGAAAACATTCAAACNGCAGATTTTTCGGGTTCGCAGCGCGCAGGNACGNCAGCGCTGCTGCAAGGTTTGTCGAACCCGNCNTGTGACCATTTGGTAATTGGGTCCGAAAAATGCTTNACAAAGCCGGGCAGTATTGATGAACTTATTGTGGGCGACGGCGCGGCGGCTGTGCTTGTGGGATCAGGAGATTTGGTGGCCAATTTCGTTGGGTCCCATTCGATTTCTCGCGACCTGGTGGATCACTATCGAGCATCGCACTCGGATTACAATTACGTGTTGGAAGAGCGCTGGGTCCGTGATGAAGGTATAATGCGAATTATACCAGAGGCAGTGGAAGGGCTGCTGGCTGAGAAAAAAATAACACATGAAAGTATTGACCATTTTTTGATTGCAGGTCTTGACTCTCGAATGGTTTCTAATTTAGCGGCTCGGTGTGGTCTCAATCAGGCCAAATTGCACAAGGGTTTTCGTGAAACCGTCGGGCATGCGGGTTGTACTGATGCGCTCATTTTATTGGCAGATGTCCTGCAATCGGCCGAGGCTGGTGAGCGAATATTATTAATTGGTTTTGGACAAGGTTGCGATGTATTGATATTCCAAGCAACCGACCATATCAGCAGGACTCGCTCCTTTCGAGGAGTCGAGTTGACCATCAGTCAGGGCATTGAAGACGATAATTATTTGCGGTTTTTGTCGTTTAATCGATTGGTTGATATGGATTGGGGAATGAGAGCGGAGCGAGATAATAGAACTGCCCAGTCAGCGTTTTTTCGCAATCGCAGGGCAGTAACTGGATTTATTGGAGGCCTTTGCAAGGCATGTGGTGTGGCCCAATTTCCAAAAACAGATTTATGCGTAAATCCGGTTTGTGGCAAATCGAATACTCAGCAAGATGAAGCTTTCTCCAGCAAACGCGGAGAGGTTAAATCCTTTACTGAAGATTGGCTTGCTTTGTCACTGAATCCTCCTCTGATGTACGGTAGTGTAAGATTCGATAAAAAAAGCACGCTAATGATGGAATATGCTGATTTCTCTGCGGGTGAATTATCAATCGGAACGCCATTGGAGATGGTGTTCCGCATAAAGGATTTCGACGAGTTACGGGGATATCATAGATATTTTTGGAAAGCGGCACCATTCAAAAACTAACTTGAGAACACGAGTAAATTTTTATGGCTAGTGGAATAAAAGATAAAGTTGCAATCATCGGCATGGGTTGTACGCGGTTTGGTGAGCGCTGGGATAAAGGTGCAGATCAGCTCATGCTGGAGGCTTTTCAGGAGTGCTTGGATGATTCAGGATTAGAAACCAAAAACATAGAGGCGGCGTGGTTGGGATTATGTTATGAAGAGCATAGCATGGGAAAATCCTCTATTTCGCTGTCCCAATCATTGCGACTTCCGAATGTACCAGTCACTCGTGTTGAAAATCTCTGCGCTACCGGTTCAGAGTCTCTCAGAGGGGCAGCATATGCCGTAGCATCTGGAGCTTGTGATATTGCGCTCGCGATGGGTGTTGAAAAGCTGAAGGATACTGGATTTGGCGGATTGCCAACGCGAACCATGGGTACATTTGAAGATCAATGGTTTCCGGGTGTTTCGGCTCCAGGGTCATTCGCACAGCTGGCGATTGCATACTCTCATAAGCACAATATAGCGATGGATGAACTCAAAGAGGCCATGGCACACATATCATGGAAGAGCCATGAGAATGGAGCACTTAATCCTAAAGCGCACCTTCAAAATCGTCTCTCCAAAGAAAAAATTTTAAAAGCACCAATGATCTCATATCCGCTTGGCCTCTTTGACTGCTGTGGTGTTAGCGATGGTGCGGCATGTGCAATTCTGACAACGCCTGAAATTGCTCAGAAACTGGGAAAAAATTCTAGCATCGTTAGTATAAAGGCGCTCCAACTGGCCGTGAGTAATGGGTCCGAAATGTTCCATGATGAATGGGATGGCAGCCACGCAATGACGTCTGGAATGGCCTCCAAGAAAGCTTATGACGAAGCCAAAATCGTCGATCCGAAAAGGCAGCTTGATTTGGTAGAAGTGCATGATTGTTTTTCCATAACCGAGCTTGTGACAATGGAGGATCTGGGCCTATCTGAAGAGGGTAATGCATCCAAGGATGTGCTAAACGGAGTTTACGATCGTGATGGCGAATTACCGTGCAATATTGATGGTGGTCTCAAGTGTTTCGGCCATCCTCTAGGAGCGAGTGGATTGCGGATGGTTTACGAGATCTACCAACAATTGCTGGGACGAGCTGCGGAACGCCAGCTCACGGATCCTAAAATGGGGCTGACTCATAATCTCGGCGGATTCCCAAATCGAAATGTTTGCAGTGTATCTATAATCGGGTTGCATGGAGCAATTTAAGGATGAAATTTTTCTAGGATTTATGGAACTTTTAATGGTTTATCATCGACGTGTGTCATGTCGGATGATTCTCTTGATAAATGTTCTGAAATCACGTTGAAACCGATCAATACTATCCCTATAATGCGTGCCTCCGATAGAAGGGCATCTGCTCAAAATTATGCCCTAATCATAATTCACCCGGAGTGGCTCATGTCGACGATAGTTAGGCCTCCTGTTCACAGAGTCTTAAAGTGGCAGCTTATCGCCTTGGGTGTTTCGAGCATCTTTTTATTGCCGTTTGGCTCGATGGTTTCGTTTTCGGTTTTGATAGGAGGCATGATTCACATCATTCCCCAAGCGTGGTTTGCTAAAATAGCTTTTAGTAAAGTGGGAGCGAGGCAATCATCAGCTGTTGTGGCGAATTTTTACTTGGGACAAGCAGCCAAGTTTGTACTTACAGCATTCCTCTTGTGGCTAGCCTTCCGAGCTGCAGCTGGAATAGACGTACAGTTAGTGGTCTATGGTTTTATAGCAATGGTTTCGCTTTATTTGATATTCGTGACCAAAGCACTAAGGCAGCTTTCGGCATGATTTGGACTTTGACTTACGACTTGTAATTAATGGGCAATTAAATGGCAGGGGACAATCCTTCAAGCACGACCGAGTATATCCAGCACCATTTGCAAAACTTAGTTTTTGGCAATCACCCGGAGCATGGTTGGAGTTTTGCGAACAGCTCCCAAGAGTCGGCGGAAATGGGCTTTTGGGCGATACATGTCGATTCTATGGCTTGGTCAATCTTGCTGGGGCTTTTGTTCTGCTATGTTTTTCGTAGAGCTGCACTGCGAGCGACTACTGGAGTTCCGCAAGGAATATTAAGTTTTGTGGAGCTATTGGTCGAATTCGTTGATAGCGCAGTCAAAGATAGCTTCCATGGAACCAATAAAATGGTGGCCCCGCTGGCGTTGACGATTTTCGTTTGGGTCTTTTTGATGAATTTTATGGACTTAATCCCTGTAGACCTCATTCCGACCCTTATGCTTCTGGCCGGAGTCCATTATCAAAAAGTGGTTCCATCGACTGATCCAAACATTACTATGGGGATGGCGCTTGGAGTTTTTGTGCTGATGCTCTATTACTCGATAAAGATCAAAGGTTTCGGGTTCGCCAAAGAACTGACGATGCATCCGTTCAACCATTTTATTTTTATACCGGTAAACTTATTTATGGAGACGGTTGGTTTGCTAGCAAAGCCTTTTTCTCTTGGACTTAGACTATTTGGAAATATGTATGCGGGTGAAATGATCTTTATCCTCATCGCGGTAATGTTCTCTGCGGGTGCCGGCAGTGGCATGATAGCGGGAGGCTTGAACGCTCAATTATTTGGTGAGGGAACCAGTGGTCTATTTTGGTTGTTAGTTTTTGGTCTTGTTACGAGCATATGTTGGTTGAACTTGCGGGGAGCCATTACCACGGGCCGCACAGTTCTTTTATGCATGGCAATTATGACCTTGGGCGGTGGAGTTACCGCATTGGGTGGCGGGATGATGCAGTGGGCCTGGGCTGTTTTCCATGTCCTAATTATAACGTTGCAGGCTTTTATTTTTATGGTGCTTACAGTTGTATACTTGGGCATGGCACATGAGCAACATTAGATCTTTTACTTTTAACTACTAGAACTGGGAGTCAAACATGGGATTAGTATATTTGGCTGCGGCCATCATGCTGGGAATGGGTGCATTGGGGGCTGCAATTGGTATGGGCTTGCTGGGAGGTAAGTTAATTGAGGGTACAGCTCGTCAGCCCGAGCTTGCCCCAATGCTGCAGGGTAAGATGTTTCTTTTGGCTGGTTTAATAGACGCGGTGCCAATTATTGGCGTCGGTATCGCCATGTACCTTATTTTCGTCGTGGCTCCCAATATGGGCGTTTAAACAGGGAACGAATTCTTAACGAAACTCTTGCATACGAGGTGCGAGCTTGAATATTAATCTTACATTATTTGGGCAAATGGTGACTTTCGCCTTCTTCGTTTGGTTTTGCATGAAATATGTTTGGCCGATGATTATTGAAGCGATGGAAGAACGCCAGAAAAAAATTGCTGATGGTTTAGATGCTGCTGATCGCGCAATGCGTGACTTAGAAGACGCTCAAGACAACGTGGATCAACAAATGCGGGAAGCGAAAGTGCAGGCAGCTGATATTATTGATCAAGCCAACAAAAGAGCTGGCCAAATAGTGGACGAGGCTAAGGCGCAAGCGACTCTAGAGGGAGATCGATTGAAGGCCGCCGCCGCGGCAGAGATTGAGCAAGAAATCAACCGTGCCAAAGAAGAGCTCCGAGGGGTGGTTGCAGGGCTAGCAATTGCAGGCGCGGAAAAAGTGCTTGAGGCATCCATTGATAGCGCCGCCAATCGGGCGTTGGTAGACGAATTCTCGGCTAGGCTATAAGTAGGAACGCTTTATGGCAGAGTTACATACACTGGCACGTCCATACGCGAGAGCGGCCTTTGAAGTTGCTTGCGATTCTGCTGATTTGGGCGGCTGGTCGAGACGTTTGGCACTATTAGGTCGGGTGACCCAAGAACCATCTATTATCGAGCTTTTGTCCTCGCCAAGTCTGACGGGTCTCAAAAAGGCATCTGTTTTGAAAGAGATATGTGGTGATGATCTAGATAAATCGATAGAGAATTTTTTGCTCATACTGTCCGAAAACCGACGTTTGCAACTGATGGTACAAATTGCCCAACAGTTTGAAATTATGAAGGCCAATCATGAAAAGGCCATAGACGTAGATATTCTGGCTGCGAGACAGCTTGAGGACGAACAGTTGAATAAACTTAACAGCGTTTTGGCAAAAAAGTTGGGACGTAAAATTAATATGCAGGTTCAACTAGATCAGAACTTGCTAGGGGGTGTGGTTATAAGGGCTGGAGATACCATCATCGATGGTTCTATTCGTGGCCGTTTGACCAAACTTGCAGATTCATTAAACATCTAAGGATTGGGGCCTAGTATGCAGCAACTGAATCCATCAGAAATAAGCGAAATAATCAAAAGTCGAATTGACAACCTTGATGTTTCATCAGAAGCNCGAAATGAGGGAACCATAGTATCTTTGTCGGATGGGATCATTAGGATCCATGGGCTAGCCGAGGTCGTTTATGGTGAGATGATCGAATTCGACGGGGGNATTTTCGGCATGGCACTCAACCTAGAACGAGATTCGGTTGGTGCCGTGGTACTAGGCGATTACCAAGCTTTGGCAGAGGGTCAAAAAGCCCGATGCACGGGCCGAGTTCTGGAGGTCCCTGTCGGGCCTGAGTTAGAGGGGCGAGTGGTTGATGCGCTTGGTAATCCTATCGATGGTAAGGGCCCGGTCAATGCGGAGCTGACTGACGAGCTTGAAAAAGTTGCTCCCGGAGTCATTGCGCGCCAGTCAGTTGACCAACCGGTTCAAGTAGGTCTCAAGGCTATAGATTCAATGGTTCCAATTGGCAGAGGGCAGCGGGAACTGATAATAGGAGATAGACAAATTGGCAAGACCGCGATTGCAGTGGATGCCATTATAAATCAAAAGAATTCAGGCATTAAGTGCGTTTATGTGGCAGTCGGCCAAAAAGCATCCTCTGTGGCTGCCGTCGTGCGGAAACTTGAAGAGCATGGGGCGATGGACCACACAATTGTTGTTGCTGCTACCGCATCTGATCCAGCTGCAATGCAATACCTTGCGCCTTTTGCTGGGTGCTCTATGGGGGAATATTATAGAGATCGCGGACAGGATGCCTTGATTATTTATGATGACCTGACAAAGCAGGCATGGGCTTATAGGCAGATTTCNNTGCTNTTGCGGCGTCCACCCGGTCGAGAGGCATATCCNGGTGACGTNTTTTACTTGCACTCAAGGNTGCTGGAGCGGGCNGCTCGTGTTAANGCAGACTATGTTGAAAAGTTNACGAATGGNGAAGTCANAGGGCAAACCGGATCNTTGACGGCGTTGCCCGTGATCGAGACGCAGGCNGGAGATGTGTCAGCGTTCGTTCCTACCAATGTNATTTCCATTACTGACGGTCAAATTTTNCTAGAGGCTGACATGTTNAATGCTGGCCTCAGACCAGCCATGAATGCGGGTATNTCAGTTTCAAGNGTTGGNGGCGCGGCNCAAACTAAAATAATGAAAAAATTATCCGGTGGTATNCGNACCGCATTGGCTCAATATCGTGAACTCGCAGCTTTTTCNCAATTTGCCTCTGATTTAGATGACGCNACCAANGCTCAGTTAGACCATGGAGAGCGNGTNACTGAGTTGATGAAACAGAAACAGTACTCTCCACTNACNATTGCTGAGATGGGTATCATGATCTANGCGGCTGATAATGGTTATCTNGAAGGAATTGAAGTGGCCAAAGTCGGAGCGTTTGAGGCGGCTCTTCTCTCNTTCATGAAGGCTGAATTCNCNGAATTGATNTCCGAGATAAATCGCACNGGCGANTANAATGATGANATCTCTTCNAGTTTCAAGGAAGCANTGGAAAANTTTNTAGCCAGTCAGACTTGGTAGAAGATTTTCCCAGACGGGGAGTGGTATGGCAGCAGGTAAAGAAGTTAAAACAAAGATTGCGAGCATTGGCAGCACTCAAAAAATAACCAGTGCGATGGAGATGGTCGCCGCTAGTAAAATGCGTCGAGCTCAAGATCGCATGTCCGTGGGGAAGCCATATGCTCAGAGAATACGCAATGTGGTTGGGCATATCGCCAGAGCCGTCTCGGAATATCAACACCAATATATGAATCAGCGCGAGGTTAAACGGCTAGGTTACATTATCGTGTCGACTGACAGGGGCTTGTGTGGAGGTCTGAACATAAATCTGTTTAAAGTCGCATTGAGATCAATCCAATCTTGGACTGAGCAGGGTGTAGAGGTTGATCTGTGTCTCGTAGGAAACAAGGCAGTAAATTTTTTTTCCGGAGTAGGCGGAAACGTAACGGCGGCGATCAAGGACATTGGCGATGAACCAGATGGACAAGACTTGATTGGCGGGGTCAAAGTCATGTTGGATGCCTTTGATGAAGGGCGAATAGATCAACTCATGTTAGTAGGCAATGAGTTTGTCAATACTATGACTCAGACTCCCCGCTTGGAGCAACTTTTGCCGCTGGAACCTGACGCTGATTCCGGACTGGCTCATCATTGGGATTATATCTATGAACCCGATGCAAGAGATCTGCTTGATGGCCTACTAAGACGCTACATAGAATCCCAAGTTTATCAGGGTGTTGTCGAAAACAAAGCCTGTGAGCAAGCGGCAAGAATGATTGCCATGAAAAATGCTACTGAAAATGCGGGCGATCTAATTGAAGAATTACAGTTGCTGTATAACAAAGCACGCCAGGCTGCGATCACGCAAGAACTGTCAGAAATTGTGAGTGGAGCTGCTGCAGTCTAGCAGAGAAATTTTTTTTAGGGGTATTAGTTGAGAGGAAGCGGAAATGAGTAGCGGAAGAATCGTACAAATTATTGGCGCTGTTATCGATGTGGAGTTTCCTCGTGACGAGGTGCCTGGTGTGTATGACGCTTTGATGGTTGAGGGTAAGGACTTGACCTTGGAAGTGCAGCAGCAGTTGGGAGATGGAGTGGTGCGAACTATTGCGATGGGCTCTTCTGAGGGAATTAGTAGAGGTCTAAACGTTAAGAACTCAAAGGCCCCTATTTCAGTCCCAGTTGGCACTGAGACCTTGGGAAGGATTATGGACGTTCTAGGGAGGCCGATTGATGAGAAAGGTCCGATAAAAGCTGAAGATACGATGCCTATTCACCGAAAACCGCCGTCTTATGAAGAACTAGCGGCCTCCGATGAACTTTTAGAAACGGGCATTAAAGTCATTGATTTAGTTTGTCCTTTTGCCAAAGGAGGCAAAGTTGGACTTTTCGGTGGGGCTGGCGTGGGAAAAACCGTCAATATGATGGAGTTAATTAATAATATCGCAACAGAACACTCCGGTCTTTCCGTTTTTGCTGGAGTAGGAGAGCGTACCCGAGAAGGGAATGATTTTTACTATGAAATGCAGGAGTCTGGGGTGGTAAATGTTGAGACTCCTAGTGAATCGAAAGTGGCGATGGTTTATGGCCAAATGAATGAACCTCCTGGTAATCGTTTGAGGGTGGCCTTAACAGGATTGACGATGGCAGAGCAGTTTCGCGACGAAGGAAAAGACGTCCTCTTATTCGTTGACAATATTTATCGTTATACCTTGGCTGGGACAGAGGTCTCCGCTTTGCTGGGTCGCATGCCTTCTGCGGTAGGTTATCAGCCTACTTTGGCAGAGGAAATGGGGGTGCTTCAGGAGCGCATTACCTCGACTAAGACTGGATCTATTACTTCAGTTCAGGCTGTCTATGTCCCTGCCGATGATCTAACAGATCCATCCCCTGCAACAACTTTTGCTCATTTGGATTCCACGGTGGTTCTCAGTCGCGATATTGCCTCCAAAGGAATCTATCCGGCAATTGATCCACTGGATTCTACTTCAAGGCAGTTGGACCCTCTGATCATTGGTAAGGCTCATTACGAGGTGGCCAGAGGAGTTCAGTCAGTGTTGCAACGTTATAAAGAACTGAAAGACATCATTGCAATTCTGGGGATGGACGAGCTTTCAGAAGAAGATAAGTTGACAGTTTCGCGGGCACGTAAAATCGAGAGATTTTTATCACAACCTTTCAGCGTGGCTGAGGTGTTCACAGGCTCTCCTGGTAAATATGTATCGCTGAAAGACACGATTTCTGGGTTTCAGGGAATTTTAGATGGCGAGTATGATCATCTACCGGAGCAGGCCTTTTACATGGTGGGTTCAATAGAGGAAGCCATCACAAAAAGTG